>SXUH01000313.1 GCA_005791855.1 Bdellovibrionales bacterium | reverse complement strand
GTCCAGATGGTCTTTAAGGCGCTTTGGATCCTTGGTGGTGCACCAGGTTTTTCTAATGAGGCGATTGATGTTTGCCCGGAGAAGGGCGCAGGTATGGTTGACGGCAAATAGTGGATCGAAACCGACTTTTTTGAGTTCTCCCTGTCCGACAATACACCCCCGCTCACTTTTATAGGTCAGATGCCTTGCTCTGGGCAGATAGGCGCTGATGTACCCCGGGTACCTTGAGTGCTCATCTGACTTTACTTGAACTTCGGCCGACACGACAGCAGAGATCTTCTCAAAGAGTCGGGTAAGTCCTAGGTGGTGCTCGTCACTTCGGTATCCGTACTTCTTGACTGCGACTCCCGCCAAATGACCGAATGATGGGATCTGGGAGACCTCGAGCCCCAGGATAGTTCTTCGGTCCTCGTCTACTGCGATGGACACACTCAGAGGTTTTAGCTTTGAGTTCTCCTTGGTGATCAGATCATCTATCTGGATGTTGTGAACCCGCCCTTTGAGCCGTAAAAGTTCCCGGTTGCTAACCCTCCGACACCGCTGTGCCAAGAAGGGCAGCTTTCTCTCTACGGTCTTTCTGTGGACTCGCAGTATGATGGCCGACCTTCGCATCGACACTCCCGAAGAGAGGAGCTTCAGCAGGGTCGGATTCACTCTTCTTTTCTTCTGCCGGTAGGCATCTGAAAAGGTGGCGTGAGAGAAGCGAAGCTTGCAGCACTTGCAGCGAAAGCGCTGGATGATCTTGCAGTCTTCTGCTCTTTTGAAGTGTCCATCTTTGATGGTGGAATTCGGGAATGCGCAGTCTGGATTTGGACATGTTCTTTTCATGAACAGTCCACTGCAATTCATGTCCTACAGGAGATGCTGCTATGACTTTAATTCTAAAGTTAAGTGACGCTCGTCAGAAAATAAAAGTCAGAGCAAGAATTTACCTTGAACTATTCCCAGCACCAACAAGGTAGGGCAGTTTCTAGAGAGTAAGATCGTCGAGCAGCGGCGGGAGGTCGTTGCACAGGAGCGGAACCCCGAGCTCCTGCACCGGCGCGGACATCCGGTCGATCTTGTGGACCGTGATGAGACTCAACACCTGCAGGCGGATGGCGAAGAGGGAGAGGGAGGTCGGATCCTCTAGCCCGGTGGCCCGGGCCTTCTCGGCGTGCACCGGCAGGAAGTAGGCGAACCGGTAGATGGACTCGAAGAGGTGCCGGAGCATGCAGTAGGTGCCCGGGTGGGCCTCGAGGCTTCGCACCGCTGCGAGCGACTGCGCCTTGATCCCTTCGACGTCCTTCCTCCCGACGGCGTCCGAGAGCTCTTTCTCATAGCTCTCCCAGTCGAAGGGGCGGAGCTTGGGCCCCGGAGCGCTTCTCACCACGGGCTTCTTCTTCATGGGAAGGAACTCATCGCAGAATAGCCGGATCCCCTTCTGGTTGTATTCCTTCGCCCGCCAGTCGAAGTACCAGGCGGAGGCGAGGCTCAGCCGCTCAAGGCCGATGAGAAGGTTCAGGACCGTGTTCGACTTTCCTCCGGAGAGCTCCGCGTACGCCGCCCGGTTGCTCCGGTTAACGGCGATGGAGTCCCGCAGGTGCTCTTCGAAGCACGAGGAGGCGACGGCGGTACCGGAGAGGAGGAAGAGGAGAACGAAGATCTTCATGGCCCGATAGTACCAGGATTCTTCTCCCGGAGGACATTGTTGTAAACATTACCCATCTGGTTTAACATAGCTGGCATGCAGGATTCGAGCTGGAAATTCGCCTTCAAGGATCCCCACTGGGGGATCTTCGAAGAGACCAGGAAACTGGAGACGAGGAAGCGCTTCAACACCCGGGGCCACGTGTGGTTCTACGTCCTCATGGACATCCAGGAGGGCGAGGTGCTGTTCCACGACGGTGAAACCCTGAGAGACATAGGCCTAAGACGCTTTGGCCTCTTCATGCCTTCCTGGAGCCTGAGCTACGGCGAGTTCCAGGCCGCGAGCTACCACTCCATCGGCTGCTGGTCCGACCTCCCTCTTCCGGAGACCCCTTCCGCCGAGGAGCTCTCCAGGCCCTTCATCTTCGAGCCGAAGGACTGGCGGGTTCCCGCGAGCCGCGAGGAAGCGGTCAGCCTGCTCAAGGCGTCCAGGATCATCACCTACGTGGACCGGTGTAAGAAGGCCAACGTGGTGACGAGGAAGATAAAGACCATCCTGGACCTGGAGTACAACAAGGGGGTGAAGATCACCGCCATCGCAAAGAAGCTCCAGCTCTCGAACGCCCGGATCAGCACCTCGTTCCAGAGGGACCTCGGCATCTCCCCGGTGGACTACCGGAACCTCCTGCGGTCCCTGGTGTCGGTGTACTACATCGCCCAGGGGAAGAAGGTGGCCGACGTCTCGAGGACGGTGGGCTTCGAAACCCAGAGCCGGTTCCACTCTTCGGCCAGGAGGTTCCTCATGACCTCGCCGAGGAAGTTCCGGGCCGACTAGCGGTTTCTCTCCAGGAGCTCACGGAAGGACAGGGAGAACTTATTGACGTCGCCGGGCCACCGCGCGGTCACGAGGTTACCGTCGACCACGGCGAAGCCCTTCCAGGTCGACGTCGGAGTATCTTTGAGCAGCGTCGGCGGGCCGTGGTGGAAGTTCTTCTTGTCGATGAGGGTCGAGACCACCTCGTCTTCCACGGTGGTGTCGGGGTACGTGCGGTAATAGTTCCCGAGGCGCTTCTTGGTGAGGTTCCAGGCCAGAAGCTCGCTGGTCTTCACCAGGGCCGTCACGTTCTTCTGGTAGAGGATGGACTTCCCGGTCTTCTGGGAGATGCTCCTCGCCGCGAGGACGACGCCGTGGCAGATGGCCGCCATGGGTTTATTGCTATCGAAGAACTGGGCGACCTTCATCTGGAGGAGGGTGGACTCCATGTAGGCCCGCATGGCCGGAGCGTGGCCCCCCGGAAGGAGGATGCCGTCGAAGTCTTCCACTCTGATGTCTTTGTAGGTGATGGGATGGTTGAACTCGCGAGTCTTCTTCAACTCCTCCATGGCGAGCCTCGCGGCCCTGTCGGCCCGGAGCATGAACTTGAAGGCGCCCAGGCCTTCTCCGCTCATCATCCGTGGGTCTTCGGCCGCGACCTCTCCGTCGGGAGTGGCGAAGGTCACGTCGAGGTCCCGCAGGTTCTTCCAGGAGACGGCCACCTCCGTCGGATCGAAGTCCCGGGACGGAAGGGGGATGAGGACCTTGATGGTGCGGGCGGCGAGGGTGTTGCTCATAACTAAGAGTAAACCAAGGATGTATGTTTTCATAGGTCGGTACAGTAAAATATCAGCGTGCCGCCAGACCAGAGGAATCTACCTCCCCCCGTAAGGATTCCACGGACATTGGTAAAAAAACGCCCATTCTAGAGCCTGAAGCTCTGCCGGATGCTCCGGACGATCTCCTGGAACGCCCTGCTCTTCAGGATGTCGTGCCGGTAGATGAGGCAGATCTTCGCTTCCATCACGGGCCTTCCGATCTGGTGCAGACCCGGGGACCTCCCCGCCACCGCACTCGGGAGCAGGCAGACTCCCTGGGACCGTCTTCCGAGGGAGGCGATGACCTCGTAGTCTCCGACCTCCACTAGCTTGTACCGGGAGTACTTCTTCAGGGTCTGGACGATCTCCAGCATCTCCGGGTTGTAATAGAGAACTCGCTTCTGGGGCTCCTTGGTCGACGCCCAGAGAGCGCTGAAGTCCCGCTGGAGCTCCGTGATCACCAGGTCCTCGTGCCTGGTCGGGTTGACGACGACGCCGAAGTCCAGGTTGTACTCCACCACGTCGCGGGTCACCTCGGCCGAGCGCTTGAGCTCGAGCTTGAGGCGAAGGCCCTCGTTCTCCTCGACCAGCCGCGGATAGAACTTCCCCATGAGGCCATTGGCGACGGCCGCGTGGGAGCCGATCTTAAAGCTCCCCGCGACTTCGTTGAACTTCGTGAGCTCCTTTTCCAGTGAGAGCTCCCAGTTGGTCGCGGTGCTGGTGAGGAGATTCTTAAAGATCTCCCCGTAGGGCGTGAGGCGGAGGCCCCGGTTGGTGCGGTAGAACAGGGGCTGTTTGAGCTCGTCTTCGAGCGACCTTAAGGACTTCGAGAGGCCCGCTTGCTGGATCCCCGCCTCCTCGGCGGCCCCTGAGATATTCAGGCTTCGGCAGAGGAGGAGGAAGTACTCGTACTCACGCTTGAAGGGCTTCATCTGGTATTCCTCCCGGGAATGGTGACTATTGCTATTACATAATTTCAAGAATGTCTAATCCTCGGTATCAATAAGGGCAGAAGAATCGGAGGATCCCATGTCCGTCGCCCTGGAAACACGCACCGTAGCAAAAGACTACTCCCCCAGACCAGTAGTCTCCCCGATCCAGATCACGGACGCGAAGTCCATGTTCGTGGTGCGGGACGACCTCCTGGTCGCCGGCACCAAGCAGCGGGCCATCATCCCGTACCTCAAGGGCCTGATCGAAGAAGGCCATAACCACTTCATCTACGCCAGTCCGTTCTCCGGCTTCGCGCAGATCGCCCTCGCCTACGCCTGCAAGGAGCTCGGGGCCCAGTGCACGCTCTTCTGTGAGAAGGAGAGCGGTGAGTACGTCCATGAGTTCTCGAAGATCGCTAAGAGCTTCGGGGCGCGGCTCATCCTCTGCCACACCCTGGCCGATGCCCAGGCGAAGTCTCAGAGCTACGCGGCCCTGCAGAACCGGGTCAAGCTCATCCCCCTCGGGTTCAACTCCGTTGCGTTCCGAACCCTCCTCGAGGAGGAAATCTCCCGCCACTGGTGGGCCCTCAACTCGGTCTACAAGATCAAGGAGCTCTGGCTCCCCATCGGCAGCGGAACCCTGCTCAACGTCTTCAAGAGAGTCGTCGGAGCGGAGGTGAAGCTCGTCGGAGTGAACGTGAACGTCCTGCCGGAGGCGGACCAGCGGATCGCTTCGATCGCCGGAGACCAGCGGGTCACGTACCTGCGGTCCCCGCAGCGGTTCCACGATCCCTGCCAGGACCTCCCGCCGGTCCCGTCGAACCTCTACTACGATGCGAAGCTCTTCTCGTTCTTCGAGGAGCACGCGGCGGACGGGGCTTTCTGGTGGAACGTGGCTCGCTGACTACCTCTGGATCAACCGACTTCGAACAACGAGTCCCGATGGAGCCTCAATCGCGTAGGTTCCATCGGCGTTCCTCTTCAGCACCAGGTCCATCCGCTTTCCGTGCAGGAGGATGTTCCGCAGTTCTACTCTCTCGTTCACCTGGAGTTCGAAGGTCGGATTCCAGGTCACGGTCCCGTCGGCTTCGGGTCTCATCCCGAGGCCATACTTTATTAGGTTGTAGATCGGGGGGGTCTTCCCCCACCCCGTGAAATCAAGCCGAGTGTGGTGCCGGGCCAGCTGCCCGATGCGCGAACGGATGCGGCCACCCTGGAAAAATTCTCCATAGAACTCAGCGATGGTGGCGGTGCTTGCTTCCTCCATTCCCCGCAGGAATTTGAAGGTCACGTCCGCTGCGAGGTCAGGCTTGCCTTGGAGGGAGAAGCCCCTCGCTACCGTCGCCGCCATGCTTGGCCAGTGAGACCACTTCGCCCAGTAGCCATCTTCTTCTGGCTCAACCTGGGGGATATGGTGCCTGGAGTTGGCGGGTAACGGGAACTCCCCTCCGAATCGTTCCGGCGCGAAGTTCTTCTCCACGAACCGAGCGAACCTTTCTTCCGGCACGCTGCCAGAGTAGAGGGGCCAGAGACCGCTGATCGAGTAGTAGGCCATGTCATGCTTGTGCCCGCCGGTTCCGTCAGGGATCAGGTCGAAGTACAGTGCTTCTTCCTCATTCCAGTAGAGTGTATTGAGGATGGCTTCCTTCTCGGTAACTTCCCTGCGCGCGGCCAGGAGCTTGAGCTCGTACTTCTTTTTATCCTCGACGGGAAGGTTCTCATCCTTCAGGAACATCTCGTACCAGGTTACCAGGTGCTTGTGCATCGACACGTGGTGAGAGATGAGATCGACCCAGGCGGTCTCGGAGGCTTCGGGAGTGTAGTAATCTCCCCGCCGTCCTCTCGAGTCATCCAGCCCTGATCCAAGGGCGCTGATCACGTACCCGATCCACTTGCCACCCTTGGTATAGACCGACCGGTTCTTCTTCATCCACTCCGTGTAGTCTTCTATGGACTGGGCCACTTTCATTAGTAGCGCCCGATTCTCCTTCGAGGGGTCGTAGCGGAAGAGCTCATCGGCAACCCAGTCCATGAGGTAGGGGTTTATGAGTTGCAGATTGGGTCTCGTGGGTCGGCCGACTTCGATGATCTCCGGGAAGAAGAAACTCAGCATGTTGGTCTTGCGAACTTCCCGGGGGATCAGTCCGCTGTTCTTGGCCTGGACGTCCAGCCAGAATTGGATCGTCGACTGGACTAACCACGGATGGTGCTGGACCGTGGCGAGGCATACCAGCATGTCATCCCAGAAGAACGCATTTCCGTTGAAGGCGGCGTCCACTTTGAAGTAGAAGTTCTCAGGAGCGACTTCGCTTAAAACCTCGTTCCTCGCATTTAAGACGAGGACCGATCTCGGAGTACCGTCACCGTTCATGTTGATCCGGATACCGAGGCTCCCCTTCAGGCCCTCGATCAGCTTCCGCAGCGCGGGGTCGGCGGTTTCTTTAAGGATCCAAACGACTTTCTTATAGCCGAGCCGGTAAGCGAGGTCGGTGAGCACACCTGAATAGCCCGTGGATCGTTTCAGACTTTCCGGGAGGACGACCCGCAGGGGCTGGGTCGCCGTGAGGTTCGAGAAGCTCTCGGGTGCAACAACCTGGCTATTAAACACCTCTCTTAAAATGTACGGGGACCGGTGGAGGACCTTGCCGGCCCTGGTCCGTATCTCAAGGTAGTAATCCATCTGTCCCTCGGGGACGGTCACTTCCAGCTGCCGCTGGGACCAGGGAAGGCTCGTGGCGGCCTCCATTTCCAGTCCGTTCTGATAAAGGGCGAACCTCAGGTCTCTGAGCTCGGGAACCACCTTCCGCAGCCTGGGCTCGAGCGCTTTAGTGAAGGCGTCCCAGTTTAACCGGAGCTTACCGTTGGCTTCTGTGAGTTCCACTTCCTGGGCGAAAGCCTGCGCAAAGAAGAGAACGAGGGAAAGAGTTGTGACAACTTTAGAAAGGGAACAAGATAATTTTTTCATGGGAAAACTATAGGAGAAAGAAAACCTAGCGTACAGGTCGGCTACCTTAATTTTAAATGGGGTATGAAAGAGGCCCGGTGAACACCGGGCCTCGCCAGATCGTGAAACGGAGAATCAATTTACTTACAAAGAATTTCGAAAGCGAAGTCTTGCTCGAGGGTCAGAACACCTGCGAAGCCTTGCGGACGGAGGGCCAGACGGACGTAGGTGTCCCCGTGGTCGATCGTTCCGGTGACGACGGTGTTGTTATTGGCGAACTGTACCGGGATGTCCGCAGCAAGTCTCATGAGCTCGCCGCCGAGGCCAGAAGACTTCCCGACCACCAGGTGGCTGAAGTACCCACGTGGGCCTCTGTCGTTGATCCGAAGGGTGGTGTTCCCGACGCAGTATCCGAGGTCGTGGGACTTGGAATACTGGCAAGGGTTTTTCACTGCGCAGTTAAGAGAAGCGTACCGTTGAGCGAAGGCGGAAGTCGTCGAGAGAGCAAGGACCATAGCTAGAATTTTCATTGAGAACTCCTGAAGTTTAAAGGTTTCGGCAACCTAGGCTCCCCGACGTGAAATTGCTAGCTTGATTGTAATTTTTATGGCCGGTCTCCTCCTAAGGGATGTCGAATTAGCATAGGTAAATACAAATACCGGGTATCTCTTCCCCGGAATACCCAGCCCTCCGGATTCATACTATCTATTACCTAAGAAAAACACTTCGCATGTTTTAAGAGGACGGCTTATGGAATATTCAATCGCAGGTTTAGAAGACGGAAGCACCCCATCGATGGAATTCATCGAAGGAGCTTCGCCGCTCTCCCTTGGAACCTCCTCTCCTAAAGCAAAGGCGACCGCTATCCTTGAAGAGGTGCTACAGTTCCGTCGCATGGCGAGTGCCCATGTCTGCGGCCCGGACTGCGGGACCTGCAAGGCCCCCCACCTTCCGAAGGTCCTGCGTGCCATCGTCCAGGACCGTCCCATTACCTTCGTCCTCCCGGCCTTCCCCGGCAAGTCACCGAACCTCGCGAAGGTCCTGGGCCCCTTGCCGGACATGGCCGAGGAGCGCTCGCTGGAGTTCCTCGAAAACCTCTGCAAGAAGATCGGTGAGAGCCACTCCCCCGGCGCGAAGATCATCCTCTGCTCCGACGGGAGGGTCTTCAGCGACGCCGTCGGGATCAGGGAAGAAGACATCTCGGCGTACCAAGACGAGCTCTCGGCCATCATCGAACGGCGATCCTTCACGTCCATCTCGACCTTCAACCTCGACGACGTCTACCCGGGGATCGGGTTCGAGGACATGCGCAGCGACCTCATGGAAAAGTACGGCCGCTCGCTCGAGGAGCTCCGGGGCATGGTGAGAGAAGGCTCCAGGGAGGAAGGCCTGCCCGCGGACAAGGACGCTCACCGCCTCTACTGCGGGATCACGAGGTTCCTCTTCGAAGATTCCATGCACCCGGAGCAGAAGCAGAGCCGCGCGGCCGTGCAGAAAGATGCCCGGCGGCGCGCCTACGAAGTGATCCGCCGGAGCAACGCCTGGAGTGGTCTGATCGAGAACCTCTTCCCGGACTCGGTTCGCCTCTCCATCCATCCGCAGGCCTGCGGATCTAAGAAACTCGGGATCCGGCTGCTCGAAGGAGATAGCTGGATGACCCCTTGGCACGGAGTTGCGGTTGAGGTAAGAGGGCAGACCCACTTGCTTAAAAAAACCCAGGCCGAAGCTCTGGGAGCTCGCCTGGTCGAACTGGCCGGCAGACCGAGCCACTACGTCCTCTCGGAGATCGTATGAAGCTAAAGAAAACCAGACTCTATCCCTTCGGGATCGTCCTCGAGGCAGAGCACCCGGGCCGGGACGTAAATGCCGTGCCCGTCCAGCTCCTCCGGGAGCTCTTCAGAGAGGAGCAGCTCGTGGTCCTCCGGAACTTTAAAACCTTCGAGAGCGCAGAGGAATTTTCCACTTACTGTAACCGCTGGGGCGAAGTCAGCGTCTGGCCCTTCGGCAAGGTCCTCGAGCTCATCGAACGGGAGAACCCGGAGGACCACATCTTCGACCACAGCTACGTCCCGCTCCACTGGGACGGGATGTACCGTCCGCAGGTTCCAGAGTACCAGATCTTCCACTGCGTCGAGGCCCCCCTCGCGCACCAAGGTGGCCGGACCACATTCTCCAACACCCTCCTCGCCCTGAAGAACGCGAGCGAGGAGCAGAAGGCCCTCTGGGCCAAGGTCTCCGGAACCTACCAGCGGAAGATGGAATTCTACTCCAGCAAGACCGTCTCCCCGGTCATCACCGACCATCCCCGGCGCGGGTTCCCCGTCATCCGCTACAACGAGCCTCCCGACGCCGAAGGGAGCTTCGTGAACCCACCGGACCTGCACTTCGCGGGAGTCACCGGAGAGGAAGAAATCCTGTTCCATCGAAGCCTGCGAGAAGCCCTCTACGCTCCGATGAACTTCTACGCCCACGAATGGAAGAAGGGCGACGTGGTCATCGCCGATAACGTCTCCCTCCTCCATGGCCGGGAAGCCTTCGTCTCCCAGGCCCCGCGCCACCTCCAGCGGGTCCACGTCCTGAGTGAAGTTCCGTACAACAACCCAGGCCTGGAGTCCTACCAATGAAACCGCAAGACACCGACGTCGTCATCGTGGGCGCGGGCCCCGTGGGCCTCATGTGCGCCTACCTCGGGAACCTCTGTGGCCTTTCCACCATCGTGGTCGACAAGTCCGCGGGGCCCCTGGAAGTAGGCCGCGCCGACGCCCTGAACGCCCGCACCCTCCAGCTCCTGGAGATCGGTGGACTCTTCGACGAGCTCTACCCGCTCGGCAAGCCGTGCAACACCAGCTCCGTCTGGGCCGAGGGGAAGTTCGTCTCCCGGCAGTCCTCCTGGTGGGACGACCTCCCGGGCTGCTTCCACAAGCACTTCCTCATGCTTGGCCAGTCCTACGTCGAGAAGCTCCTCGACCAGAAGCTCAGGGCTAAGGGCCCCATCGTCCGCCGGTCAACCATGGTCGAGGACGTCCGGGTTTCACCGGAGGGCTGCGAGACGACCCTCGCCGGTGGAGAGAAGATTCGCTCGAAGTACGTCATCGGCGCCGACGGTTCCCGGTCGCTCGTCCGGGAGAAGTTCAAGGTCCCCTTCCAGATCGTCCGGCCCGAGCTCGTCTGGGCGGTGATCGATGGCATCGTGGAGACGGACTTCCCCAAGGTCCCGGAGATCATCGCCTTCCAGGCCGACACCGCCGACGTGGCCTGGATCCCGCGGGAGGGCGAGATCGACCGCTTCTACGTGCGGATGGACACCAAGGAGTTCGCCCTCGAGGACGCCCTGGCCAAGATCAACCGGGCCATGCGCCCGCACACCCTGCGGTTCAAGGGAATCACCTGGTTCTCCCAGTTCTCCGTGAAGGAATCGGTGGCGGAGAAGTTCTTCGTCCACGACCGGGTCTTCCTCGCTGGAGATGCAGCCCACATCCACTCCGTGAACGGCGGACAGGGTCTCAACACGGGGCTCGCCGATGCGTTCAACCTCATGTGGAAGCTGAACCAGGTCATCAACCACGGGAAGAACCCGGAGCTCCTTCAGAGCTACGAAGACGAGCGCCAACCCGTCGCCCGGAGCGTGGTCGAAACCTCCGGAGAACTAGTCCGATCGACGAAGTACTCAGAAACCGGGACCCAGGCGCTGGACTACGTCAACATCGTTCAGAAACGGGCGGGCAACATCACGGGGATGGGGATTCGATACGGGAAGGAAGGTCCCGTCGGCCAGAGAGTACCGGACTTCAAGGTTCAGGTGGGAGCATCGGAGACTCGGCTCTATTCGATCCTTGACTACGCAAGCTACACTCTGCTGGTTTTCTCCGAGGCAGACACTGGCCTACAGTTGCCACCGTTCATTAAGAAGCTCCACCTGGGTCCGGGGCAGCAAAGGAGCGCGGCGCCAGGCTTGCTCCACCATGAGGCCGTCCTCGTACGGCCTGACGGCTACATCGAGGAAACGGGAACACTAGAGCTGATTCGGTTGAAAATCGCGCAGATGTAGAGCTGCTGTGCTACCGTGGTGGAGCTGTTCTGATTCTCACACAGGGGGGTCTCATTGTTGACACCCCTGCAGTTAAGTCCTTGGGAGCTCGCTTCGACGGCGGTAGATAAAAAGAGTCCAAAGATCCGTGGTATCATCTTTTGCCTCCGGGGGGTCGGTTGGTTACTCCGTCTCCAGGCAGGAGAGAGCGCAGCCGCCGCCGGCCCGGGGCAACTGGTTCCAGCACGCGTCCCCGGGCTTCAAAGTGGCCGTCCCGGGACCCTGGAAGAACACGCGAAGTTCGGCGGTTCCTGCCGCGGCCGCCGCTTGCTTCAGTTCGTAGGACTCGAGCTTGACCAGGATGGAGAGCTCGTGGCGCTTCCAGGCTTCATCGAAGTTCGCCTGCTGCGACCTCGGAAGCTCCTCCCGGAGGAGCTCGAAGGCCCGGACGAAAGACTGCACCCGCACCGGGAAGGCGTGGACCGGCCGCTCCGTCGGCCCGAACGCACAGGAGAAGGTCTTTCCGTGCCGGGGTTCCGCCGCGAGGAGGATCTTCGAAAAGAGGCCGCGGTAGAGGTCAGCTCCGAGCTCTTGCTGGAGGTCGAGGACGAAGGAATTCACAGGTATCCCGATGATGTGCGGATCACACTTCACGTAGGGGATGAGGTTTCCGACGCTGTTGAGACAGTGCTCCGCCCGGAACTCCACATCCAGCTCCGTCGCGGCCAGGGGCTGGTAGAAGATCCGCCAGAGTTCGAAGTCGTGGCAGTAGTACGCGGCTTCCGAAGTCATGGACCCCGCCGACCACAGGCCTTCGCAGGTCTTCAGCATCTCCAGCGCGTAGGTAAACCGGTAGAAGGTCCTGAAGGAATCGCGGAACGATTGGTCCGTCGTGATCCTACGCCAGAACCTCAGGACGGGTGGTAGGACGCCCCCGCCGGTTCCCTGGAGCACCGGCTTGCCGAGCATCCCCAGGGCGAGCGCGTCGGCGAAGGTTTCATCGAAGGTCAGACGGCCCTTGAACGGTAGGAGCCGTTGGTAGAGAGTTCCCCCCGGGGTAGCAGTGATGATGTGGGCGAGGTCGTGGATGTATTCGGTGTCTTCGACGTCGAGCTCTCCGGTCCAGGTCGGCTGGACGGCGATCGTGAACCTCCCGGGGGAGGGGGTGCTCTCGTAGACAAAGGTCGGTGAGAAGCGAATCCCGATCCCCCCCGGCACGAGCTGCTCGAAGGGTACGCCGAGGTAGGCTTCGAGCCTCCGGTGAAGGACTCCGAGCTGATCTAGGATCCGGCCAAAGCCCGGTGGGAGGGCACCGAGGGTTTGACAGTGATCGACTTCATGCGGAAAGTTCAGGAGCCGCGCCGTCACCACAGATGAAACGGCGTTGCTCGAACACCGGGGGTTCACCGCCGCATTCGCCGTGGAGGCGAGGATAAGTAGACATATGCATAGGAGCTTCATCGATTCCTCCTGACCGTTTACCGCTCGAACCTACGTTTCTTCCAGGGAAAAATCCATACGGTGGTCGGAGATTGTGTAGAAAACTCGGAGCCACAGAAAGGGCCAGGAAGTTTTTTCAGTGTGCCACGGGGGCTTGGAACCTGTGGTATGAGGGACTCAAACCCTCCAGACAAAGGATATTCATGAAAACCCTCAGTGCCGTTACTTTACTCCTCCTCCTCTCGCTTGCCCATGCCGAAAGCCTCGCCTGCCCTGATCTCTCCGGTACCTACGTCGTCGAGAGCTTGAGAAGATACGGTGGGTATAGTCAGGGCCCGGCCGGGGGGCCGTATCCGCTTACTGTAAGGCAAGTCGACTGCGCGCTAATCGAACTCACCTTCAGTCCCCTTCCCGTCCCCGGTTTCAACCCCGAGCCCACTCCCTCGAAGACTGTGATCTCGATCGACGGGCAGGTCCGAACCCTTGGCCACGGGTTCGGCCTCAAGTGGCGGTTCGCCGAGGTAGCTGATGATTCTACCGCATCGGAGATAGACGGAGATGACTTCCCGGGTTTGATCGGAGAGATCACTAACCTTCGAACGGGCCGTACCGTCGGCAAGCACCGGATCTATCTAAAAAATGAGAAGTTGATCCAGACCTATTTCTTCGATCAATCGGAGATCGTCTCCAGAAGGGTCCGGTAGGGCGGTTGCCGTGAGGCGCCTGGGGCGTCGACAGCAATGCCAGCCTGTGGAAAACATCCAGTCAGGGTCTCCCATCGTCGCAAGACACAGGACTTCACGCACCCGGCTCGGTTCCGAGTCTTCACCTGCTGAAGGGGGGCGTGCCGGTCGTCTGGAGAGCGCGTTCTTCCTAGAGCTTCCCGGCCGCTGGTAACGCCGACACGGCCTGGGTGGCGGCGGCGGCACAGCTTCCGGTATCCATGTCACCGGTGGGGTAGTCGACGCTAAAGACGCTCACTGCGACTGCTCCGTCGCGGGTCTTCACGAGCTCCCCGATACACGCGCAGACCACGAGTTCCTCCGAGCGCTCGTATCCACACTTCAGGGAGAGGGAATACTCCGCACCTCTGCCTCCGGGCAGGTACCCGAGGGTGGCGAGCTTCTGCCGAATCTTCGGGCCATACGTTTTCGCTTCCGTGATGTCCACTCGCTTGCCCGACTGGCCAAGGCAGAGTCCGGGGACGATGACGGAAGAGCAGAGGAGCGCGAGACTAATGATCTTCATAGTACCCTCAGGGTTGGTTGTTTTCCGAGACCGGTTCCGAAAGAGTCTACTCTCTCGTGCAGATGATCTCACAGTTGGACACGAGCTTCGGAACCAGCACACCCTTCTCCATGGTCACGCATCTCACCCCGAGGAGGTTGAGCTTGCTCACCCGTCCGCCCTGGCCTTCGCACTTGGCGATGGCGTCCTTCGTGGCCTTGTGCTCGCAGAGCGCGTAGGTCGAGAAGGTGGCGTTGCAGGTGGCGTAGCCGTTCACGACGAACCGGTCACTGGCCATGGCCGAGGAGAGGGTCATCAACAGGGACGCGGAGAGAAGAAGCGATTTCATACGAACTCCTAGGTTTCTAGTATGCGGTTTGCTTTTAAGAACGATCATATCTAGTCCGCCGATTCTCCGGGCCCCGGGGTCTTGTTTTTTCATAGGGTGTTTAAAAGTTGGACGATTCTGTCACCTCTTTACGGTCAAGGGATTATGTCACCTCCGTAAGTTATGTGTTCTCCTAATATAAATACTATTTAGGAGCACTCATGAAGGATGTGATCATGTCCCAGGACCAACT
>SXUH01000312.1 GCA_005791855.1 Bdellovibrionales bacterium | reverse complement strand
TCAAGGAACTCTCTCCCGCCACCGAGGTCATCGGCACCACGAACCCGAACAAGTACTCCCCCGAGGCCGACCTCATGGTCACCTCGACCTCGGCCCAGGGCGAGCGGATCCTGGACATCGAGCAGGTCAAACCCGGCTGCGTGATCTGCGACGTGAGCAGGCCCTTCGACATCTCCATGGAGGACGCGGCCAGGAGGCCCGACATCCTCATCATCGCCAGCGGCGAGGTGGAGCTCCCGGGGAACGTGAAGATCGGGAAGACCATCGGCCTCCACGGCGAGACGGTGTACGCGTGCCTCGCCGAGACCGCGGTCCTCGCCATGGAAGGCCTCTTCGAGAGCTTCAGCCTCTCGCGGGACCTCTCCTACGAGCGCGTGGTGCAGATCGACCGGCTCTCCCGGAAGCACGGGATCAAGCTCTCCGCGATCATGGGCCACACCGGCGAGATCAAGGACCACGACATCGACCTCTGCCGGAACTTCGCCTACAAGAAGCTGGGCCTCCCGAAGCCCTAGTCGACGACGACCCGCCGGTACTTGTCGAGGAAGCTCCCGGCGAACGACGACGTCGCGAGGGCCGTGATGATCAGGGTCGTGAACATCGACGCGTCGATGATGCCGGCGTCGAAGGCCGCGGAGGCGATGACGATCCCGGGGCCCCCGCGGGCGTTGAGGGTCACGCCCAGGGCGATGGACTGGAGCTTCGAGTGGCTCGAGAGCCGGCCCGTGACGTACCCGCCGAAGACCTTCAGGGCCGAGCTCAGCGTGAAGAAGAGCAGGAACCACTTCCCGGAGAAGTCGTTCTTCATGTCGATCCGCACGCCCACCATGATGAAGTAGAACGGGATGAAGAGGGAGAAGGAGAGCTGCCGGAGGGCTTCGACCACGGCGTTGACCTTCTCCGTGGTTCCGCTCCCGAGGATCATCCCCGCGCAGAACGCGCTGATCATGCTCACGATCCCGAGGTGGCTCGAGGCCCAGATGACGAGGAAGAGGACGGAGAGGGTGTAGGTCATGTAGAGGTGGGTGCTGTCGTTGCTCGTCGTGGCCTTCGCGATGGAGCGGAAGAACCCGTAGAGCTGGGAGCGGAAGAAGATGATCCCGCCGAGGAAGAGCGAGGACACCACCACGTGCCCGGCGATGGTCTGGAGGCGGAGGCCCTGGCCGCTGTCGCTGCTGATGATGACGTTCAGGAGGGCGTAGAGGATGAAGTCCTCGAGGAGGGCGATGGAGAGGACCTTCTCGGCGAACTTCGTCCGGAGGAGGTCGAGGTCCAGGAGGATCCGCGAGATGACGGGGATGCTGGTCACGGCCATGCTCAGGATCAAGATCAGCTTGAGCTTCCCCGCGTCCGCGGCGGGTCCCTGGAACTGCTCCAGGTCGAGAAAGCTCAGGACGAGGCCTCCGACCAACGCCGGGATGCCGATCCCGAGCAAGACGCCGAAGAAGCACTCGCGCTTGTGGGTCCGGGGGTCCAGGTGCCGGAGTTCGGCGCCGGAGCAGAACATCAGCAGCACCAGGCCGAGCTCTCGCAGAAGAGCGAAGGCGGAAGCCGTCGACTCCGGGAAGAGCCACCGCATCCCCTCCGGGTAGAGGTTCCCGAGGAGGCTCGGCCCCAGGATCAGGCCCACGCCGATCTCCGCCATGACCCGCGGCTGCCGGAACTTGGTGAAGAGGTGCCCGAGGAGGTTCGCCAGGAGGAGGGCGATGGCGGAGGTGATGAAGAACTGGTTCACGTCGAGTTTGATCATGGGACTCCTAGAATGGGTTCTTCCGGATCTTCAGCGCGTAGAGCGCGAGGTTCACGCCCGTGTGGATGACGATCCCGAGGACGAGGATGGTGAGGAGCTGGACCACGGTGAAGCCGAAGAGGATCCGGTAGACCAGGAGGCAGCCGATGGCCGAGTCCGTGTGGTCCAGGATGAAGAAGACCCAGCGGTGCTTCTCCGGGAGCTTCCCCGGTGGGATCTTCAGCCGGCGCTTGAGCCAGGAGTTCGGGAGCTCGAAGACCACGTACGCCAGCCCCAGGAGGAATCCGCTGAAGACCGGGTTGACCGTCTTCAGCACGCCGGCGTCGATGAGCGCCAGCCGGTCGAGGCCGTCGATGATGAGCATGGCCCCCACCGTGAGGAGGGACATGACGACGATCCCGCGCCAGGTCTTGTTCGCGCCGAAGAGGCCCTCGTTGATCGGAACCCGCAGGCCCCGGAAGAGGTCCTTCTTTACGATGATCATGTGCCCGACCCCCGCCAGGAGCATGGGGAAGATGAGGACGAGGGTGAAGGGCAGGCTGAGGGTTCCCAAGGTCAGGCTTTGAGAGGTTTCTGGTAGATCTCGTAGTTGCGGACGGTACAGTCGAGATGGTCCAGCGCGGTTTTCCCGTCCTTGGTCAGGGAGAAGTAGCTGAGCTTCCTCCCGCCGTTTCTCTTCATCGCTTCCAGGGTGTGGACGATGAGGTCGTAGGCGATGGACGTCCGCCGGTGTTCCTTCAGGATCCCGAAGGCGCAGAGGACGGTTCCGTCGAGGTCGGAGCCGGGCCGGTACTTCTGGATCGTGCCGCCGGCGTTCCTGAAGTCCGAAGCCCGGTTCGGGTACGAGTAGGCGAAGGCCACGGCCCTGCCGGTCTGATCCAGGACCTTCAGGAAGTAGTCCTTCACCAGGAGGTTCTGCAACGGAAGGTAGTGCGTGAGGAACTCCTCGAGGCCCATCTCCGCGTAGCCGAAGTTCTCGGAGAAGGTTTCCATGCACAGCGGATAGAGGTCGATGATCTCCTGCTTGTAGTTGCTCGCGTCCAGGGAGACGATCCGGTACCCGCTCCCCGACGGTGCGACGGCCCGGGACTTCTGCGCGAGGCCCTGGGCGAGCTGGTCGACGTGCCGGGGTTCGAGCTCGAAGGTCTTCCACTTCGTGAGCGACACGTAGTGGTTCGCCCGGAACAGGTCCTGGTAGTACGGCATGGACCGCGGTTCGCCGAGGTAGGCTTCCCGGTCGAAGGAATCCAGCTGGAGGCGGTAGCCGGTGAAGATGTTGAGGTTGAGCGGGCCCTGCACCACTTCCATCCCCTTCCCCCGGAGCCACTCCTCCGCGGCACGGAAGAGTCCCCGCGCGACGGCCTGGTCGTCGATGGCTTCGAAGTAGCCGACGTGGCCCGTCTTCACCGACGACCTGAGGCTGTGGTCCACGCTCGCGACCACCCGGCCACAGACCGTCTGGTCCGCGCCGAGGGCGACGAAGAGCTGGCACTCCCCGTTCTTGAAGAAGATGTTCCCCGGAGAGAGCTCCATCGCCACCCCTTCCAGGAACGGCGGGACCCAGTCGACCTTGCCGGGGTAGAGCTTGAACGGAAGCTCGAGGAAGTCCTTGAAGAGCGGATGGTCGGTTCCGATTTTCCTGATCTCGATCACTTCACCAGCTCCTTGTAGATGCTCTTCTCCCCGAGGAAGAACCCGGTCACGGTCACCTTCTCCGCCCCCTGCCGGTACGTCGGATCCTGCATGCAGATGGTCTTGAGCTTCCGGAGGTTGTACCAGGGGACGGTCGGGTACAGGTGGTGCTCGAGGTGCAGCCCCGAGTTCAGCGGGTAGATGAAGAAGGTCGCGAAGACGTTGTACTCCCGGGTGAGGGTCCGCTTGAACTCGTCCTCCGACGGAGTGAAGTAGTGCTCTCCGTGCGCGTGGAGCTTGATGAGGGCGAAGGTCAGGGTGAAGAGGGGGCCGAGCCAGAGGAGGACCGAGAGGCCCAGGCAACCGAGGGAGGAGAAGAGGGCCAGCCAGCCGCCGAGGAAGACCACGTAGGCCAGGACGTTCTGGAGGTTGATCGGGTCGAGCTTCTTCTGCTTCTGGAGCCCGAAGACGAACTTGTTGAGCCAGAGGGCGTAGCGGGTGACGTTGATCCCGCAGAGGTCCTTCAGGAGCATGACGAAGAAGGCCTTCTTCTCGAGCTTCTCGTAGTTGAACCCCATGTAGCGGAAGAGCGGCCTCTCCGGGTCGAGCTCCTCGGAGCTCGTGTACCGGTGGTGGGTCAGGTGGAGGGCCCGGTAGAACTTCGTGAGGGTCAGGAGCGGCGCCGCGGTGAAGAGGTCGCTCAGGAATTCGTTCACCTTCTTGTTCGGGTGGAGGTTGTAGTGCGCCCCTTCGTGGAGCAGGATCGAGAGGTGGACCTGCAGGCCCGCGATGATGATGAAGGAAAGCGGAAGGAAGAGGAGGTTCACTTTCGCGAGGAGGATGAGGCCCACCCACGCAGCGTGGATGAGGACGCAGACGAGTAAAGAAGTCAGGCTTTCGACCCGGTTCAATT
>SXUH01000311.1 GCA_005791855.1 Bdellovibrionales bacterium | reverse complement strand
CGGCCTCATCAACCCCATCGACAACTCGGCCTACCTCTCGCTCTCCACGCAGAACCAGATCTTCCAGATCGAGCCCATCAAGCTCGCGCTGGAGTCCTTCGACCTGGTGAAGCTCGTGGACTCGAAGGTCCTGGCCCTCGGCGTGGACTCGCTCACCTCGCTGGAGATCCTGAAGGACGAGAAGCTCCAGACCAAGGTGGTGAAGAAGGACGCCCAGTGGCTCGACGGCGCCGGGGCATCCCTGAGCGGGGAGAAGGTCCGGGCCCTCTTCGAGCGCCTGGAGAACATCAAGAGCTCGCACATCCTCGAAGCCGCCACTCCGGAGCAGCAGGCCTTCATGGAGAGGGTGCTGGTGAAGCCCACCTACCGGCTCAAGCTCGTCTCCACCCTGGGCGTTCGGAACTACCTCCTGAGCGAAGTGACGGAGCCGGTGCCGGGCCTCTCCCTCTCGCTCGAGGACGCCGCCTGGGCCCTCTCCTCGGAAGATAAGAAGTCCTACGTCCTCCTCGGGAGAGGCCAGATCCGGAACTTCGAAACCACGACCGCGCAGCTGAAGTAGCTCTCCTAGCGGTAGAGGAGCTCCGGTTTCTCCACCACGTAGAGGCCACAGCTCTTCCCGGTGATGAACATCTCCTCTCCCCGGATGGCGATCCCGTCGATGCGCTCGCAGGTGCTCGTCCCCGGCAGCGTGTAGCGCCCGAGGATGTTCCCGGTGGTGGGGCTCAGGCGGTAGATCACCCGCTCGTTCAGATCCGTGTAGTCCGAGGCCCAGAGGTGGGTTCCGTCCCACGCGAGGTCCTCCACCGAATCCAGGGGTGTCGTGATGGTCCGCAGGATGGAGAGCCCCGGGTAGGAGTAGAGGTGGATCTTCGGAGAGAAGTAGCCGGAGACCCAGAAGGACGTGCTCGTCCGCTTGGCCATGCCGAAGCCCAGGGCCCGGAGCTTCCCGAGGAGTTCCCAGCGGACGATGTTCGAGGAGCTGATGGTCCCCACCGCGACGTCGGGCCGCTTGAAGTCGATGTGGAGCATCTTCTCCGAGGTGATCCAGATGATGCTCTCCGGGTAGAGCGTCGGTGAGGAGAAGGTGCGGAACACCTTCCCGGTGGCCGGGCTGATCTTCTTGATGATCTTCTGGTTCCCTTCGGCTTCCCACAGGTAGCCGCCGCTGTAATCCAGCCCCTCACCTCTGCCCGTGTGCGGGAGCTTGCGGATGAGGTTCAAGGTCTCGAGGGGCACGTCTTCCAGGGGAAGGGCCAGGCCAAGCTGACTTGAGAAACTGAGAGCGAGAGTGAGTAGTGAAATCCATTTCATATAAACACCTTCGGTTAGGAAGTTAGGGCCTAAAGAGGTAGTATGAAAGTGTGATTTTGAATTATCAATGACCGGGGTGGTAGGAAGCGAAACGAAAAAATCAACTTAGGAAAGCCTAATGCGGCCTTCCTAAGTTGCGATAGTTGAAATCAGAGATTACTTAATTTCTTTGTGTAACGTGTGACGACGAAGATTTGGATTGTACTTCTTGAGCTCGAGACGCTCAGGAGTGGTCTTCTTGTTCTTAGTGGTCGTATAACGTGAAGGCGACTGGCCTTCTTTCCTAGCTTCTGTGCATTCTAACGTAACAATAACTCGTGGTCCCTTTGCCATATAATCCTCGCAGAGTGGTAATCATTTACTTAAAAGTTTTAGCACTATAAACTGATTGTAAGATCGTGTAAAGTCAATACCTGATGGAGAGAGTCGGATGCGATGCGTAAATATTGAGAATTGGACCTATTGTCGCTACGAAAAAGATAATTTCATGGCCATGATTTCATTCGGGGCCAGCCCAGAATCCATGGAAGAGGATCGCCTGGAATACTATGTAACGGTTTTAGAGGACGAGGATAAGGAAATCTTCCAGAAAAACTTCGATTCGTTACACGACGCCTGCTTTTACCTAAATGAAAATTATCAAGACTGGATGTTTGAGGATCAGACGGCTACAAAATCTGGTTGCTCGACCTGTGCTGCTCACTAAAATCCGGAAAGATCCGGTCTAGCTCGCTCTCACTAAAGATCCCACTGACGTTTTCCCTACAAAACCTCTCCCGGGTTCCCGCGATGAGGCCCTTGTGCACGGTCAAGGGCCCCTTGAGGGTCTCCACTTCGAACGCTGGGGTCTCGCCCCAGATCCACTCCCACGAATTGAGGCGCTGGAAACTTTCCTGGACCTCGGGCAGTGACAGGTAGCTCCCATCGAGAGTGACAGGCGTTGCCCGGAGGTAATCTGCGATGAGGCTTCTCACCTCCTCGATGGTAAATTCAGGATATCTTTGGCTGAGGCTGATGACCTTCGAGCGCACCGACGGGATGGATTTTGATTCCCTCGTCACCAGCGTCTGCTCCAGGCACGTGGCGAGCTTCCCGAGATCGGAGTTCACGAGGAAGGTCCCGTGGTGGAAGGACGAATCCTTGGTCTGCTTGTAGGCCGAGCCGGAGATCTTCTTCCACTCCCCCGCCCCGTCCTCGAGCCAGAGGTCGTGGCGCGGAGAGATCCGAAGCTCGATCCCCCGGGCCTGGAACGCCTCCCGGAGGAGCTCGGCGTGCTTGTTCCGGTCCATCCGGGACTCGGGAGTGATGAAGCTGAAGTTGAGGTTCCCCTCGTCGTGGTAGACGCACCCGCCACCGCTCTGCCGGCGGACGAGCCAGATGCCATTCTCCGAGAGGAACGGGAGCTGGCACTCGATCCACGGATTCTGGAACCGGCCCAGGACCACGCAGGGCCTGTTCACGTAGAAGAACAGCAAGGGAAGGTCGCTCCGCTCCCGGAGGAAGTGGTCCTCGAGGGCGAGGTTGATGAAGGGATTCTGAAACGGCGAGGTGAAGACTTTCATTTGGCCCTATGATAGTCTTCCGTCCGTGAAAGAACAATACGACACTGCGATCCTGCCGCCGCTTCCGATCGTCGGAACGCTCGAGCTCACCACCTTCGACCAGGGGAGCCTCCGCTCCATCACGGTGGTAGAGAAGAGGCCCAGCGACCGGCTGACCCCCTTCTTCGCGGACTGCCACCGGGAGCTCCACGCATTCCTGAGCGGAGACAAGCGCGCGATCGACCTGCCGCTGGATCTCCGGGGTCTCTCTCCGTTCCAGTGGCAGGTGCTTCGGGAAATGCGCAAGATCCCCTACGGGGAGGTCTCGACGTACAAGGACCTGGCGGCGAAGCTCGGGAGCAAGGCTTACCAGGCCGTGGGCTCCGCCTGCGGTCGGAACCCGCTCATGCTCATCTACCCCTGCCACCGAGTCCTCGGCTCGAAGGACCTGGGTGGCTTCGCCCACGGACTCGAGATGAAGCGAGCGCTCCTGGATCTGGAGAGGAGCAGGTCCTCCGCCCCTCACCTCCCGGCGAACTCGGTTGCCGCGACTTCCTCCGGACTCCGGACGAGGTAGCGGCCGGGGTCGCTCAGCGCTTTCTTGAGCACCTGGTACATCTCGGCCATCTGGAAGCCCTCGACGAGGCGGTGGTCGCCAGCGGGATGAAGGCAGTGGGCGCGCGGATCGGAGAGGTGTCGGAACATGTCCGAGCCAGCCAGACTAACTCGGCTAACTTGCTCAGAGGCTATTCTTCTTCCCGATGAAGCACGGATGGCCGAAGAGGCACTTCTCGTTGATCGTCTTGGCCACGGACGGCGGAACCATCTTCTCCCAGCCGGGTTCGTTGTTGACGATCATCTGCAGGACCTTCGACGAGTAGATGTGCAGCAGGTCCTTGTTGTAGATGTGGACGTCGTCGATCTGCTTCATGCTCTTGAGGTGCTGGTAGATGTGGTTGAACTGCGGAGGCACCTCGAGGTTTTCCATGGTCTCCAGCTGGCCCTCCTCCGACTTGTACGGATAGATGTAGACCTTGACGTAGTTGCGGAAGAGCTGGCCCAGGGCCGCGAGGATCCCGCCGTCGACGTTGGCGTACTCTTCGGTGAAGATCTGCTGGAAGTTGTAGATCCCGAGGACCAGGCCCAGGTGCGGGACGTTCATCCGGGCGAAGTAGCTCGCGAGCTTGTAGTACTGCGGGTAATTGGTGATCAGGACCTTCTGGCCCAGGGCCCCGAGGAGGTCCACCCGCGCGAGGAAGTCTTCGTTGGTGATCTCCCCTTCCGCCTTCAGGGTCGAGATGGTGATCTCCGAGATCGCCACCACGTTCTCCGGCTTCTGGCCGATGTCTTTCGCGAAGCTCGAGATTCCGGTGGAGATCATGTCGAAGCTCACCAGCGTCGGCGGCCGGTAGGAGCCCCTCACCACGAGCACGTCTTTCTTGTACAGGTGGTCGCTCGGGAGCACCACGTGTCCTTTCTCGTCGAACATGATCGCCTGGGTCATGTCTTCCTTCAGGAGCTGGAGGTTCATGAGCCGGTTGTCGACGTGCTTGAAGGCCTTCCCGCCGAAGCGGAGGAAGTTG
>SXUH01000310.1 GCA_005791855.1 Bdellovibrionales bacterium | reverse complement strand
GCGGGGTTGTCCCCGACGAGCACCACGCACATGGAGGGGGTGGTCCCCCGGGCCTTGAGCTCCCCGCACCGGCGGAGGAGGTTCTTCTTCAGGGTCTCCACCACGGGCTTCGAGGGAATGATTCTCGTATCCATCTTCATGATACCAAGTTGCGCTTCCATACCATCCTTTTCTAGGTCAAGTTTGCTGTCTTACTCCTGGACTCGGCCTTCATCTTTTCTGCGTATCGTTCGAGCTGCTTCTGGATCCTCGGGTCGGAGATGGAGAGCATCCGGAGGGCGAGCAGGGCCGCGTTCACGGCGTTGTCGATGGCCACCGTGGCCACGGGGATCCCCTTCGGCATCTGCACGATGGAAAGGAGGCTATCCATTCCGTTCAAGGCGGTGGTGTTGATCGGAACTCCGATCACCGGCAGGGTGGTGTAGGCGGCGAGCATCCCCGGGAGGTGGGCCGCTCCCCCGGCGCCGGCGATGATGACCTTGATCCCATTGTCCTGGGCCCAGTCGGTGAAGACCTTGAGGTCCTCGGGGGTCCGGTGGGCGGAGACCACCTGGCAGATGGGGGCTTCCTCGAACTCGCCCAGGAGGTCCTTCGCGGCCCGCAGGACCTTCCAGTCAGAGTCGCTTCCCATGACGAGGGCAATCCGCGTGTTCATAGCTGGTATTCCTTGAAGAGTTTCCGTGCGGCGGAGAGGAGATCGCTCCGGGCGCTCCGGTCGACGATGTTGACGTGGCCCATCTTCCTTCCGGGAAGGCACTTCTCTTTCCCGTAGAGCTTCGGATGGACGGAGAGGGACTCGTCGAGCTGCGGGAGCTCGAGGCGGTAGTCGGTGGAGGAGGACTGGCCCAGGACGTTCACCATGGCCGCGGGGAGGGTCTGGACCTCGGCGGGGATCCCGGTCTCCCCGCAGAGGTAGCTCGCCAGGAGATCGAACTGCGAGCTCGTGCTCGCGTCGATGGTGAGGTGCTGGGAGTTGTGGGGCCTCGGGGCCCCTTCGTTGATGAAGACGCGGTCGTCCTCGTCGACGAAGAATTCGAAGTTGAAGATCCCGGTGAGGCCATGGTCGATGAGCTTCCGGAGGATCTCCCGGATGGCGGCCGCGGTCTTCTCTTCGACCTGTGCCGGATAGAGGACGATGTTGCAGACGCCGTCCGCCTGAACGGTGTGCACCAGCGGGAGGAAGGTCGAGGTCCCGTCGCTCCTCCGGAGGAACCCCTGGGCCACTTCCTTCCGGATCCGGACCCTCTCTTCCACCAGGAGCTCCCGGCCTTCGAAGTAACCGAACTCCTTGAGCCCCTTCTCGAAGTCCGACAGCGTGTGGATGACCCGCACGCCCTTTCCGTCGTAGCCTCCGGCGGACGCCTTCAGCACGAACGGGAAGTCGAACTTCTCCAGGCAGCTCCGCACGTCGTTGAAGTCGTAGAGGGGCATCCAGCGGGGAGCGGGGATCCCGAGGCGGTCGAAGAGGGTTCGCTGGGCCACCTTGTTCTGGAAGTGGGCGTAGCTGTCGACGTCCGGGAAGAGGGCGCTGGTCTTTTCCCGCAGGAGGGCTGCGAGGTCCTTGGTAGAGAGGAACTCATTCTCGAGCACGAAGACGGAGCAGGAGGCCCGAAAAAGTTCTTCGTCGCGGGTGGTGTATTCTGGAAATAATTTTTCCATGGGCGAAGACGAAGAGGAACCGAGGCAGAGGAAGTTTCGTTCTTTTTTCGTCAAGGCCTCGGCGAGCATTAACGCAAGTTGACCATCACCGATTATGCCAATTTTTTGACTTGTTGAGCAGTGCATGAAACGCTCCTTTGAGAGCTAAACATATAAGATGCGCTACTAATTATTATTAGAGCATCTAATTTATCTGATTGGCAATCTCTAATCTTTTTTCTACTCTAAAAAAAAGTTAACTCGGGAGCGTTGGTATGTGTGGAATCGTAGCAGTCACCGGTTGTTCCTCCGCCAGTGAGAAGGTCCACCAGGGTCTACTCATTCTTCAGCACAGGGGCCAGGACTCGGCCGGAATAACTTCTCACGACTACGACTCGTCGAAGTTCTATACGCATAAAGATCTCGGACAGGTTTCGCAGGTGTTCTCCGGCAAGGAATTGCCGAAGCTCATCGGCAAGGTGGCCATCGGCCACACTCGCTACTCCACCATCGGCGAGATCAAGGACAGCGACCTGCAGCCGATGATGGTGAGCTACCCGTACGCCGTCTCCATGGCCCACAACGGGAACATCTCGAACTGCGGGAAGCTGAAAGATGAGCTCACGCGGTCGAATCATTTCTTCACCTCCGACAACGACCTGGAGGTCCTCCTCCATCTGCTGGCCCACAACCTCACCAGAGCGACCGGCGCGGACTTCTTCGAACGCCTCTGCTCGGCGGTGAAGGAAGTGGTGAGTGTGGCCGAGGGCGGCTACTCCGTGGTCGCAACCATCGGCGGAGAAGGGCTCATGGCCTTCCGGGACCGCCACGGGATCAGGCCCCTGGTCTACGGAGTGAAGCGAAACCCCGACCGGAGCCTGAGCCACTGCTTCACCTCCGAGACCTCGGTGCTAAACTTCCTCGGGTACCAGGTCCTCGGAGAGGTGGGAGCGGGGGAGCTCGTGCTGGTTAAAAAGGACGGCACCCTGCTTCGGCGGTCCCTCTTCAAGGCCAGCCACCTTCCGTGCATGTTCGAGTGGATCTACTTCGCCGGTGCGGAGAGCTCGGTCTCGGATCGAAGCGTCTACGAAGTGCGACTCCGGCTCGGCGAGCAGCTCGCCAAGCAGGTC
>SXUH01000309.1 GCA_005791855.1 Bdellovibrionales bacterium | reverse complement strand
GATCTCCGCGATGCGGGTGAGGCCCTGGACCACGTCCGGCTTCTTATCGAAGAAGGCCTTGTAGACTTCCCAGTTGTTGATCCCCGAGGCCCGGGACTGCCCGGAGGAGATGAGGGTGAGGTTCGCCTCCAGCACGGCCTTGAGCTCGTCGGAGTAGAGCTGCTCGATCTTGATCTCCCCTTCGATCCCCTTCACCGCCAGCACCCCGCCGGTGAGCGCCGGGACGTAGTCCTGGTACCCGGCCATCCCCTGGTTCAGGATCCGGCTCTCCACCGCCTTCACCCGGAGGACCGCGGAGTGCCGGTCGTAGTTGTGGCCGGTGAGGTTGCAGAGGGCGCGGTAGAGGGTCACGCCCATGGCGGAGGACCCGCCGAGGCCCGAGCCCGCGGGGGCTCCCGAGGAGAGCTCGAGGCGCAGGCCGCTCGTGATGCTGAAGAGGCGGAGGATCTGGAGGACGAAGGTCATCTCCTCGAACTCCCGCGAGTAGACCACCCGGTCCTCCGTGAGGTCCCCGGCGCGGTACCGGTAGGACTTGTCGTAGTCCTTGGAGAGGATCTCGATGCCGTCGAAGTCGATCTGCGAGAGGGTCACCGAGGCCTTGAGGCCCGTGGCCACGTTGAGGGTCACGACGTTCTTGATGATGAGGTTGATGGGTTCGATGTCGAGGGTCCCGCCGACGAGGTCGACGCGCACACTTCCGTGGTTAGTTACCTGCATTTAGTATTCCTATGTAAGGGAGTTCTCTGTACCGTCCGGCGTAGTCCAGGCCGTAGCCGATGACGAACTTGTCTTCGATCTCGAAGCCCAGGTAGTCGATGTGCACCTTGTGCTTGAGGTTCATGGGTTTGAAGAGGAGCGAGGCGAGCCGCACGGCCTTGGGCCTGCGGATCGCCAGCATCTCGAGGAGGGTCTTGATGGTCAGGCCCGAGTCGACGATGTCCTCGACGATGAGGACGTTCTTCCCCTCGATGTTGGCGGTGATGTCCATCTCCAGGCGCACGTTCCCCGAGCTGTTGGTGGAGTCGCCGTAGGACGAGAGGGAGATGAACTCGAGCTTGAGCGGAAGGTTGATCCGCTTGATCAGGTCCGAGCAGAAGACGAACGCCCCCTTGAGGACGCAGATCACGACCAGATCCTCGTTCTCGAAGTCCTTGGTGATGGCCTTTCCGAGCGCTTCGATCCGGGTGACGATCTCGTCCTCCGCGATCATGACTTCGGGTGTGTAGAGTTCCATGTTCCCTCCTAGCAGTACGAGTTGTTCAGGATCTCTCCTAAGCCACCCGCTCCTGGGACAATATATTGGTGCTGGTTAAGTCCTTTCTCTTCGGTCCAGAATTTCCCCGGGGGCTCCCGCAGGACCTTCTCCGCCGACAGGCCCCGGTCGAGCCGGAGCGCGAAGACCTGGAGCTCGGGACACGCCTGGGTGACCTTCCGCAGGTACTCCGGGGTGATGATCAGGTGCATGGCCACCAGGGCGCGGGGCTTCCCCTCCACTTCTCTCCGGTAGTGCTCGCAGGCGCGGACGATGGTTCCGCCGGTGGCGCCCATGGGGTCCGGGAACAAGACGATCGCCTCGTCCACGCCGCCGCCGATCTTCGAGCCGGAGACGTTCACTCCACTCACCTGGCCCTTCTCATCGGTGAGCCTCGCCACGTAGAAGTGGTCCTGCCGCACGAGCTCCGGGTTCATCAGGTAGTTGAGCTTGTTGTAGCAGACGTGGGACGGGTAGGTTCCGGCGCGGGCGAGGTCCACGGCCACACAGGGAACCTGCGGGTCGACGATCTGCCCTTCGTAGACGGCCTCCGGGTGCGACTCCCTCATCCGGGTGTCCACGCGGGCCACCTTCTTCGGAAAGACGGTGTCGATGACCTGGTCCATGAGGTAGGAGTACATCATGCCCACCAGTTCGTTGATCTGGGGCTGCTGGGTCTTCGGGTGGCCGAGCTTCGCCAGGAGCGAGAGCATCAGGGGCGACGAGAGAAGGTGGACGTTGTCACCGTAGTGGTGATTCATTCCACTTGGCTTCACCGGTAAATTCTGATGCTGGGAATCCTGAGCCATCCGCTTTCCTTGTCTTAGGGGGACAGGATAACACGCTCAAAAAAGATTTGTCTTCAATTAGAAAGGCTCCCCAGGGGCTTGATCTCTACGTCGAGAGGCAGGAGGGCCTGTTCTTCTGTCTCGTCGTACTGGTAGTGCCCACGGCAACGTGCTTCATAGGCATCGCTCTCCCCGAGGAGGACGGTTTCCTTATTCTTCGTGAGCCGCTGCGAGCGGGTGGCGGGAGCTCCGCACACCGTGCAGATGGCGTGGATCTTGATCACCTCGTCGGCGAGCGCCAGGAGGGTGCCCATGGGCCCGAAGGGTTCCCCCCGGTAGTCGAGGTCAAGGCCCGCGCAGATCACGCGGTAGCCCCTTGCCGCGAGCTTCGAAACTACGGTGGTGATGTTTTCGTCGAAGAACTGGATCTCGTCGATGGCCACGACGCGCGTGGAGTCTTTCAGACGGATGAGGATGTCGACGGCATTGTCCACCGGCTCGGATTTAATGGTCTGCGAAGAATGAGAAACCACATCGTCTTTATCGTAGCGGACATCAATGGAAGGCTTGAAGATCTGCACGCGCTGCTTAGCGATCTGCGCCCTTTTCACACGTCGGATGAGTTCTTCGGTCTTCCCAGAAAACATAGGCCCGCAGATAACCTCAATCGATCCGTGGAAATACTGGTGCGTCATTCAATGAGCTCCTCAAGATGTAGGAAAATTTTAATGGGAGCTGATATTTTCAAAAATCCCCAAGGATGACAATCGAGAGTAAGAAAATAAAAGAGGCGAAACCTAACTCATTAAATAAAAAGCAATGAAGGCGACAAAGGAAACCAGCATGATCCCAAGGACAAATGGAGTCAAAAGAATGACCCAGGCTAAAGAACGCGAAGCACCTAAGTTCGAGCGAAGGCCCGCGTAGAGAAGAAAATAATAAAGAAAGTGCTGAATCACATCCCCGATGAAGGGAACGATGTAGAAGAGGTTCGAGCTGAGCGCATGGGTGGTGACCTGGTCGGCGATGGTTTCCCCCGGCAGCTCCGGATTGAGCCACGTGGCGTAGAGGCGGATCACCCAGGCCCAGAGTTCGGTGAGGACCAGCGTGGTGATGGGAAAGAAGATGATGTCCAGGGCCGCGGAGAAGAGCAGGAAGTAGTACGCCCGGGACTTCGAGTTCTCCAGGAGGTCGGCGAGGAAGGGGAAGTCCCCGCTCTCCATGGACAGGAAGGACTTGAGCATGAAGAGGAGGATGAGGATCTTGAAGAGGCCCCGCAGGATGGAGAAGATCCAGGAGATGCCGATGGCCTCCGCGAGGGTCAGGGGCTGGTAGACGTGCCCGTCCTGGCCCGCGAGCGGGAGCCGGTGCCGGAACTGCTCGTGGATGCGGAAGGGGTGCACGAGCACCATGAGGTAGGTTTCCATTAGAAGAGCGACTTGGTTCATAGATGCCCTACTTTAGCACATCCTCGAAGGTCCCGCGAAACTTTTCATCCAGGAGGTGGTAGTGGGTCTTGAATCCTTGAGTGAGATTGACCACTATCAGCTCGTCGGCCTTGCGCCAGATCGCGAGGTCCTGGCCCATGACTTCGATCCGCAGCCGGTCTTCCGAGAGGAGGAGCTTGCGTTCGGTGTTGGAGAGGAGCGAGACGCGGTCGGCCTGGTCCCGCCGGCCGAGGTTGAAGATGATCTGGAAGAGGCCCTCCATGGTTTCCTGGATCACCGAATGGGTCTTCGCTTCGAAGGCCAGCGGTTCCTTGTTGAGCACCACCACTTCGGCGGCCTTCGTCCCCTGGACGAACTTCGTCGGGAGCCGCGTGAACTGCCGGAAGGCGCTCGGCGGGATGGTCTTCTTGTCCCAGTACTCCTGCAGGTGGAGGAAGATCACCTTGAGCGTGCCGCCGATCATGGAGAAGGCCCGCTTGGCCCCGGGGTCCACGATGAAGGCGTCGGCGGACTTGCCGTCTTTTATCCACAGCTCCCAGGCCACCCGCTTCGGGCCCTCGATGAAGCTCAGCGCCCCGAGCTTTTTGAAGAACTCATTCTGCTCGTAGGGGACCTCCTCCCGGATGGTCATCTGGGTCACCAGCGAGACGAACTTTCCCTTGAGCTGGTCGTGGACCGAGACGCCGGCGATGGGCGGCGGCGAGGTGGTGTTCTTCGCGAAGTCGAGCTCGTACGGAAGGTTCCCGTCGGCCTCCACCACGACCTTCTCGGACGGGAGGTCGGGGTAGAAGCGGAAGAGCTGCTTCTCCTTGAGTTCCTCCAGGGGCTTCGAGAGCTGGGTGAGGAGTTCGGTGAGCTTCACGGCGGCGATCTCCTCCGGGTTCTCCGTGAGCTCGCTGCTCTCCCCTTCGACCACCGCGAGCATGACCTCGCGGCCCCGGGCGAGGTAGAAGGCCTGCTTGTCCAGCGAGAGGTCGCCGATGCTCCACTGGACGTCGTCGACGTCGAAGACGAAGGGCCTGGAGAAGTAGGTCTCGAACTCCCCCTGTATGTCCTTGACCTTCTTCACCTGGGTGAGCTTCTTCTCGATGACCTTGAAGGCGTTGTGGGAGAGGAGGACGTCTCCGTGCCACCACTGCCCGCCCTTCTTCACGGCGGTCACCGACCCCAGGCGCAGCCGCCGGATCTCCTCGGGGAAGACCCGGCCCGCGAGCTCCGCCCGGCGGTGCTCGTCGTGGGTGCGCTTCTCCTGGAAGACGTAGGTGAGGGCCACGAGGACGAGGAGGATCGCCGCGAGCGCGAGGTTCTTCTTCATAGGAGGCGGCGTCTTCGGTAGACGAAGATGGCGGTCCCGAAGAAGATGATCGGGACCACGAGGATGGAAATCACGAAGATGATCTGGATGTGCTGGGCGCTCAGGATGACCGGCGACTCTTCCACCCCGGGCCGGTTGAAGGAGATGATCCCTTCGTCGTTGACCATCCACGAGACCGTGTTGAGGAACAGGGTGGTGTTCCCGGCCTGGGCCTGGTAGGCGTTCACCAGGAAGGAGCTCGAGCCGAGGAGGACCACGCGCGAATCCCGGTCCGTGCCCGGGTAGATGGTCTCCCCGATCCCCAGGAGTCCGACGGGCCCCTTCAGGTCTTGCTTCTCACTGAACTCGGCCTTCCCGCTGGTCACCCCCTTGAGGTCTCGCTCGGCCCAGCTCCCGGGAAACTGGGAGGTGAACGCGAGGAGGGTGGCGCTGTCCTTGCCTTCGAGGATGTTCACGGAGGAGCTCAGCGGGAAGATGGTCCGGAGGTTGAACCCGGCGGTGACCGGGTGGGCCTGGTCGTACTGGTTCACCACGGGGATGGTGGCCTCGGACCCCTGGACCGTCGAGAGCCGGTCGATGACCACGTCCTTCCCGAGGACCAGGCCGTAGGGCCGCACGAGGTCCGTGAGGTTGTCGTAGAGCTCGGCCTTGAAGGCCGGGGCCAGGGCGAGGAAGAAGCTCCCCCCGCTCTTGATGAAGGCCTCGAGGAGCTTCGTTTCCTGGTTGAGGTAGCCGGAGATGGGGCCCAGGACCAGGACCGCCGTCGCGTCCTTCGGGACCCGGTCGACCTTGGTGAGGTCGAGGGTTTTGACTTTGTAGTTCTGCTCCCGGAGCTTGTCACAGAGCATGGAGAGGCCCTCGGGAGATTTCTCCTCGCAGGAAAGTTCCTGGTGGCCCGTGACGACGTAGAGGACGATCTCCTCGCTCTTCAGGATCTTCAGGAGACCGTTGGTGACGGAGAGCTCGTCCAGCAGCTGGAAGGCGCTCTCCTTCCCGTCGTAGTTCAGGAGGACCATTCCGTTCTGGGTGATGCCCTTGGCCTTCACCAGGTCCGGCCGGAGGTCGGTGTCGATGGCCTCGAGGGTGATGTGCTTGTTCTTCGCCGTGTAGAGCTTCAGGAGCCCGAGCATCCCGGACCACTCTTCCCGCTTGGCGAACACCGTCATCTTCAGCGGAGCCTTCACCATCTCGAGGATCTTGCTCGTCTGCTCGGTGAGGCTGTTCCGCTTCTCCTTCGTGATGTCGAACTCTTTGAAGTTCTTGTTCCCCAGGTAGTTCACGACGGCGAGGATGGCGACGACCAGGAGGACGTTGACCCCGTGGTAGGCGGAGTGCCGGAAGTAGGAGCTCCGGAGGAAGACCTTGATCTCCGAGGCCCGCACCACCGCCAGGAGGGCGCCGAGGCAGAGGGCGAAGACGGTGAGCCCGATGTTCAGGGTCCGGTACTCGGGGGCGGCGATCCACAGGGCGATCACCGCGATGAGGAGGAGGACGTCCATGATGACCCAGAGGGGGAAGAGCCAGTTTCTCATCACCAGTTCCTCCGTCCGAGGCTCTTCACCGTGAGGAAGCCGAAGAACAGGATGAAGCTCCCGTAGTAGATGAAGTCCTGGGTGCCGATGAGGCCCCGCATGATGCGCTCGAAGTGGGACGTGATCCCGACGTAGGTGAAGACCTCCGCCACGAGGTAGTTCGAGTTCAGGTGCCCGCCCCAGGTGATCATCCAGAGGAACATGATCCCGAGGACCGAGAGGAGGGCCGCGACGATCTGGTTACTGGACAGGGACGAGCAGAAGAGGCCCAGGGAGATGTAGCAGCAGGCGTTGAGGAGCACGCTCAGGTACGCCGACCCGAGGAGGGAGAAGTCCCGCACCCCGACGCCCCAGATGATGAGGGGGAAGAGGATCGTCATGAAGAGGAACGAGAGGATCAGCGTGAGGGCCGCGAGCCCCTTTGCGAGGACGAGCTGCCAGTCCCGCACCGGCGAGAGCCAGTAGAGGTCCAGGGTCTCGAGCCGCCGCTCCTCGGAGAAGAGCCGCATGGTGATGAGCGGGATGAAGACGAGGAAGATGAAGTTGATGTTGGCGAAGAGCTTGAGGACGACCTCCTCGACGAAGGAGATCTCGGCCGCGTAGTTCTGCGGGATGGCCTGGATCCCGTCGGTGTAGGTCACGAGGAGGTTGAAGAAGATGGTCCCGGTGATGAGGGAGAAGAGGCCGATGAGCACGTAGGCCAGCGGCGAGGAGAAGTACGAGTCCACTTCTTTCTTCCAGATGGTGTAGATCATTTTCTCGTCTCCGTCATGTGCAGGAAGATGTCCTCGAGCT
>SXUH01000308.1 GCA_005791855.1 Bdellovibrionales bacterium | reverse complement strand
GCGCGCTGGTTCGTCGTCAACCTCTTCGCACGAGAGCTCGAGGGGCTCCCCACAGGGAGTGATGAGGAGGGACTTGGTGGCGTCCTTCGGGATGACGACCTTGCCCTCGTCGGACTCGCACACGTCGTAGGACCGGTTGTCCGAGAGCTCGCACTGGTCAAAGTCGATGGTGAGCTCGACCGCGGGCTTCGCCTTGGTGAGACACTTGTAGCTCTCGACCTTTGCGAAGGCCGAAAGAGAGAATACGAGGGATAGTAAGATAAGGATCTTCATGGGAGCCTCCAGTAAGTGTCTGGAGTTATAATGAAAATCCAAGGCCCTGTAAATACGAGTTGAAAGAAAGACCTACCTTAAGATTCGGCAAATCGGTGAAACTAGTCGTCGTGGAGGGTGAAGATCCGCATCCCGTCGTTGGGATCGAACTCCCAGGTCGGCACCAGGGCCGGCAGGGGCTGGCCGTTCAGGTAGGCCAGGTAGAAGTCCACGACCTGGGAGACCTGCGCGGGGTCGTTCATCTCGGCGATCCAGATGGGAACGGAGCTCGCGTTTAAAGTATTGCTCCAGGAAGAAAAGTTCGTGAAGTCTGTGAAATCCGTGATCTGGGTTCCATTCTGAGGCATTGGCCTGTAGGTCAGGTTGGCGACGGTGCCGTCACCGAGAGTAGAGCAGTCATCGGCTCCAGTATCGAAGAAGTAGAGAACCGGAGATCCACCAGGAACCGCTTCGAGAGGAGAAAACTCTCCTCCTCCTAGCACTCCAAAGTCTGCGTAGTTACTCCCGGTAATGCTACCGAACCACGACGGATTAGAGTTGAACACGACGGTGCACCCCGAGAGGGTGTCTGTCCCCGAGTCGATGAGACTCCCAGGGTCCATGGACCAGTACGACTTCTCGCCGTAGACGAGATAGCTGATCGTCCCTCCGTTATTGAACCCGACGCTTGGGCTCGATCTATGTTCCCAGTCGTTCTGAGACCCAGGGACCAGCGTCGGCAGCGTGGCCACCGTAGTGTAGAGCTGCGCCTGGCTCAGGATCCGTCTGACGATCCCGGCGTTCGTCCGGGCGACGGCGTGGGACATCATGCCTCGCGTGTGGATCTCCGCCCGATCCAGGTGGACGTCTTCGATGATCCCTGTTCCGGAGTTGCTGAGGGTGACGAGGGCATGGTCGGCGATCGAATACGACTCGTTCATGTCATAGACCCGCGAGCGAACTTCGGCCTTCGAGATCAGGCCATCGTTGGTGTGGACGAATCCGCTGTTCGAGGTGCAGTCTCCGCTGATCTTGCAACCGAGGTTCGCGTCGACCTTGGCTTCGACGATCTTCCCGGAACTCTGATTCTGGTAGGCGACCGCTGCGGCCTGGGTGAGGACGGAGAATTCTCCATCGAGGGAAAGGCCCTTGATCAACCCAGTGTTCGTGTTCACCACCCCACCGCCCGCGGTCTTTGCGTCCCAGGTGAGGGCCTTGAGGCGGATGTTCTGGAGGGTCCCGTCGTTGTGCCGAGCGATCGCCGAGACGGAGCTCGAGCCGACACTGTTCCCGACCGCGAGCGATCCGTAGAGATTCAAGTTTTTGATCACGCCCGTGCTGGAGATCTGATCCCACCAGGAGACGTGCGTGTTCGAAGCGGCGGCGGCGACGGTTAATCCCAGGAGGCCAAAGTCTTTGCCGTCGATGGAGCCGCTGAAGGTCGCCGCCCACCGGTCGGCGATGTCTCCGTGTGGGAGGACGTAGTTTGCGAATCGGAAATGGTATCCGGGATAGGTCTGGATGCTTGCGAACTGCGCGCCGTTGCAGATCTGGATCGGGTTCGCCGCGGTCCCCTTCCCCAGGCCGAAGATTTGGCTTGTCACCGAGATGTGAGCATTGTTACTTCGGCAGGGGTGGGTCGTCGCTTCGAAGTCGAGGCGTGGGATATCGTTGTCGAGGTTGACGAAGGCCGAGGAGAGGCCAATGGGAGTCGTTTGACTCGTGAGGAAATCCGAAGCGCTAAGCTGAGTTCCGTAGAGAGAAGTTGTCAACGGAGTTGTCCGGGTGATGTAGTAGCCTAGGTGGGGACTCGGTACCAGCACCGGACTGTATCCAACGAGATCTCCAATATCGCAGGTGTTACCTATCGGACACTTGTACCTGATCCGGCCGTAGAAAAAAGAGTCGGTGATCCGGTGGACACCAACAGTTGCGGCGGAGCCGACCTTGCCGATCAACCCCCCGGCGTAGGCGCTAGTGCTAGGGTGCCGGGAGTTCACCAGGGCATGAGCGTAGGAGGAGGTTAGCGCCAGGTCGTCGGCCCAGCCGATCAAGCCGCCGACGTACTGGGTTCCATCAACGAAGCCTTCGAACTTCACTTTGAGGAAGGTCGTCAGCGTGCCGGAGTTATTCCCGGCCTGCCCGGCAAGGCCCCCGACGTATCCGGCGCTGTACGTGCTGCTCACTTCTCCGGTGACGGAAGAGCTCTGGATGGTACCCCTACTGAGCTGGCCAAAGAAGCCACCGGCGTGTGTGCCATCGCTGCGGACCCGCGCGTTGGTGACGAAGACATGTTTCATGTCCACGTTCTGACCGTAACCGACCACGCCACCGGCATACTGCCCACCGGCACCCGAATCTTCCCTCGCTTCCAGACGAGGATTCTCCAGGACCACGTTGTGAACAGTCACCACCGTCGGGGCCGGGGTCGTGCCGACGAGAGTACCGACCTGGCTCTTCCCGGCGAACTCGGCGTTCCGGATCCTGAGGTTCCGGATCGTACCGTCCCGGAACGAGGCGATGAGCCCGGCGAAGTTAAGGGTGTCGAAGTTATTGCGGATACCCGTGATGGTCTTCCCCCCGCCGTCGAAGTCCCCAAAGACCGTCGCCGGATTGGCACCGGTCGTACAGTTTGCTGGATCATGGCCCAGGGGAATGAAGTTCGAACCGAGCTTCATGCAGTTCTGATTGTACCAGGCCGGAGGAGTCCACCCGGATGGGTAGTTCGCGCCTTTGCTGTAGGGGTTGAGGTCGATGTCCGCCAGGAGCTTAAAGCTTACGCTGGCCGAGGCGCTCGCCTGGCCGTGGGCGACCGGAACCATGTTGTGGAACTGGGGAACGTTACAGACGAGGAGCGGGGCTCCCTGGCTACCGTCTCCGCCCGCGAAGTTCGCGGAGAGCGCGGTCCCCGTGCAGATCTCCGCTCCCCCCATCTTTAGATAGAGCTTGTGCTGGTGCTGGGCGAGCGACGTATCGAGGAAGTACTTCGCGGTCGTCGGAGCTGCGTTCGAAAGACCGTTAGGTAGGACGGCCTTCCTCACTCCATGAGGTCCGAGGCTACATGTTTCGTCACCGGGGAAGAGCTCAATCTCCGTGTAGAAAGGCGCATCGACGCCGTCCCCAGCGGGAACTTGAGAAAGCTTGGTCCCCGGAGTCCCTGTGGCGAAGTCTGTAGTTGGCACTCCAGACATGCAGGCCGAGTAGAGTGAGGTCCCGCCGACCTTCACCGCCCCGCTGACCTTGTCATAGGACTTCAGCGCCAGCCGGTAGGACATGGCATGACCCCGGGCCGCTTTCCGATTCGCATCGAAGGGATTGTCGGTGCACTTGTCCGTTGAAGAGTTTACCCCCGCGATGTTGTCGCAGAGTTCGAGCTGAAGCGACCCGATGTTCTTCGACCCAGCGGTCACAGAACCGACGGAGGCGTACTTTCCGAGGAAATCGTTGAGCGAGCAGTGCTCGTTGGCCAGATCGAGGCCGACTTGCATCGAAGAACCACTGAGCTCCGTCGTCGCCTTCGCGCACCTGATCGCTCCGATCATCGTGTCCGAGGTGGTTCCGTTACCATTCAGGTCCGTCGTCCCGTCCTCCCCCATCCACGACATGGCGTAGAAGGTCCAGGTCCCGCCCTTGAGGCTCAGGGTGATGCTGTCGCTCGAATCCAGGACCTTCCCGAACCCGTTCCCGCTCGTGTCCTTGCCCCACACCATGAGTCCCCCGCCCGAGTACGCGGACGTCGCGGCACCACCGAAGGTGAACGCGCCGGAGATCTTCAGGGTGGCCTCGCTTCCTGTCTGGGAACAGGAGGCAAGAGTGAAGGAAGCGAGCACGATAGCAATAAGATGGAGCTTTCTCATGCTGATCTTATCGGTATTTCAGGGGGAAGATTGACAGGATTCGAAGAGGTGATTCTGGAGTAAACCAGTCGGCGTGATCGCTCACGCCGACTGGTTCAGGTAAAAAAGATCACTCGTCTAAGTTTAGGAAATTCCCATCGGGTCGCTGGCTCAGGTACCCTCGCGGTGGCTCGAACTTCTGGTTCTCCATGAACTGGAAGAGTCGCTTGAGGCGGGGCTTGAGCCGCCGCAGATCGATCATGCCTTCCTGGGAGGTCCCCTTCACTTCCTTCTCGAAGCCCGCGATGAAGTCATCGACGAAGGTCTTGGACTGGGCCCGCTTCCAGCGCTGGAGGTTCTCGGTGAAGCCCTGGATCTGGTGATCGAGGAGGGCTTCCTTTCCGTACCCCAGCCAGTCGAGGGCGGTGGGAGCAATGTCCACCACGGTCGGGTAGATGTTCACGCCGCTGCGGATGACCTTGCCGGTCTTCGGGTTGACCTCGAAGTTCGCCCGGCTGCGGAGGGTTCCCTTCTTGATCTGCGGGCCCGAGGCCATCATCACCGTCTGCTTCTCCTCCCGGTGGATCCCGCCGTGGCCTCCGCCGTTGTCGCCGAAGTTCCAACCGGTCCGGTGCATGACGGTGATGTCACCGATGTGCGGGTTGTTCGAGAAGAGGTAGGTTCCCATGCCGGCGACGGCGTTGTGGTAGAAGTGCTTGCGGGAGATCGAGAGCTGGTTCCACTGCTCGTAGGTCCGCCAGATGGGCTTGCTCTCCATCGGCTGGCAGAGGTCCCCGTAGCCCAGGGGATCGACGCCGGCGGAGATCTCGTACGCGAAGAGCAGCACCCCGGTCTTCTCGTCGCGCTTCACGTGGATGACACTCATGTTCCCCGCGTGGTCCATGACGATGATGTCGGTGGTCGGCGGTGGAAGTTTCTTCGGGTGGAAGAGTTCGTTGTTCCCGCGGAAGAAGATCAGGCCGATGCTCTCCATGTCCTGGAGGGTCTTGATCACGCTCTTCCGGTTCCCCGGTGTGTACTCGAGGATCTCGGCCCCGGTGGGCCTCTCGCCCCACCCCTTCGAGCTCGGGATGAAGAACTCTCCGTTGTTGAGCGCGGCCCCGCCGTAGATGAACTTCACGTGCCGGTCGTAGTAGGTCTTCAGGAACTTCGCCTCTTCGTTGATGTAGCAGTTCGGGTTCCTGGCGCACAGGTCTCCCTGGAGGTAGAGGCTCGTGAGGAGGCGGATCGCGTAGGGCTTGATGCTTCCCATGGACGCGGCGATCTTCGGATCGATGATGCTCTTCCGCAGGACCGACAGCCACCAGTACTTCTGGTACTGCTTGTCCTTGATCGCGGCCTGGGCCTCGGCGAAGGTGGCCTCGGCCATCGCCTGCGCTTCGGCCACGCGCACCTGGATCTCCGGAGACTGCCAGCTCTTGTCTTCGAACGGGTACATGATCGACGGCGGGAGCTTCGAGTCCGTGATCCCGAACGGGCCCTCGGTCTGCTGCTCGGACGGCGTCTTTAACCCCAGGCCCCGGTTGAGCATCACCAGCAGTGGTTCGTTCTTCGACAGGCTCGAGCGGCCGTTGCTCCTCGCGAGCGGAGTGCTCTCGGTCATCATGTACTTCGTGTCCACCATCCCGTGGTCGCCGGTGAAGAGGAAGAGCGTGTTCTCGAAGAGGGAGGTCTCGGCCTGGCCGTTTCGAACGTAGTTCCCGATCCCCTTGGGGTTCCGGTCGTTGTAGCAGTGGTCCCCGCCCTCGAGGCAGAGGAACTGGATGCGTCTCATCTCGTCGATGAGGCGACCGAGCTCGAGGTCGACCTGGATCATCCCGAGGATGTAGAGTGGGTTCACCCCTTTCTGCTTGAAGGTCCCCACGGTGTTCTCGGCGTTCGGAGACGGCGGCTCGTTGGCGATCTCCACGGTGAAGCGGTCCACGCAGACCTCGGTGATGGCGCCGCGGCCGCCCCAGGCGCGCTTGACTTCGACGAAGTGCGAGTCCGCCAGGGCGATCCCTTCGAAGGCCGGGTCGTTGTAGATCTTGAAGAGGATCTCCGTCTTCTTGGTGCGTTTGAAGCAGGTCCGGTCGCCGCGGCCCGGGTCGATCTCCGCGATCCCCTGCAGGTGGCCCCACTCGTCCGCTGGTGCCAGGAGCGAGCTCGTGAACTTCGGGATCTGCCGCGACGGACTCTTCCCGATCTTGCGCAGGAGCTCGATGAAGCTTCCCATGGTGGCGTGGGCCTGGTCGAAGTAGAGGTGCTCGCTCACCGACTGGAGGCCAGCGGCGAAGTTCCGGGTGTAGAGGCCCGCGGGGACGTTTCTTCGGTGGAGGGTGAAGCCCGCGGCCACGGACTGGGGCCCGGACTTATCGGCGATCACATCGTAGATGGTCGGCGCAGTGGGAAAGGTTAAACCGAGCTCGTAGTTCACGACCTCCGGCGGGTCGATCCAGTAGTTCTTGAATGCGAAGTTCGAGCGGTTAAACTGCCACCAACCGGTGATGAAGGTGTCTCGCCGGGATGTGAGATAGGATTCGACGACTTTGAAGGTTTCAGACTTGTCGACGGTACTGGCGTCGTAGGCGACCTTCCCGCGGCCTAGGAGGAACTGGAAGTGCGGGAGGCGTCCCTTCTCCAGGAGGATCTTGAAGACGTCTGCCCGGAACCCATCGAGGTGCATGAGGTGGACGTGCTTTCTTGCCGGGTCCGCTGCCGGAAGCGACTGCATAAACGAAGTCAGGTCACCCGAGGCAAACGATCTACTACTCTGGCCTTCCTTCCCTTCTGACTTTTGATTGTGGCGGTAAGTGCAGGCACTTACTAACAACGCGAGAAGGATGAAGAGAACACTGATTCCATTTTTGACCTGCATTTTTCCTCCATGAAAAAATCACAGTTAAGTCTACCATGAATTTTTTACGGCTGAACAGCAGGAGTTCTATTCCAATTACT
>SXUH01000307.1 GCA_005791855.1 Bdellovibrionales bacterium | reverse complement strand
GATGTAAGAGACGTTATCTGCTTCGCCTTAGAAAACGAAGGCTATCAGGTATCGCAGTTCGAGAACGGGGAACAGGCGCTGAACTACCTCACGGGCCTCGAGCACCACGACTATCCCTCCCTCATCATCGTCGATAACCAAATGCCCACCATGGACGGGCTCACCTTCATTTCCAAGGTCCGCACCGAGCACGCGTCCTCCGTTGGGAAGATCCCCCTCGCCCTGAGCACCGCCTCCGGGACCCTCGATGAGAAGGCCCTCCCCGCCGGGATCATCAAGCTCAATAAGCCCATGAACCTGGATGACCTCATCGCCCTCGCCGGTAAATACTGCTCTTAGGAGATTCTTGCCCCCCTGTGGGCCCGCCGCGGACGGGTGGTAAGATTGACTGGTGAAAACAGATTTAACCACCACCGGATCCTACGCTCAGTCCAAGACCCTGGGCCAGAAGGCACAGGTCCCGCAGCCCCCGGTTCCCGGCAGTAAAGAGATGAAGACGTCTCCGGCGAAACCTCCGGCGCCGGCGTCTCCGGATTACAAGGTGGACCTCTCACCCAAGCTCCCTTCCGCGCTTCCCGATCTCCCGCTCGCGACGCCGAAGGCGGAGGTTCCCAAGGCAGCGCCGGTGAAGGAAGAGAAGAAGGCCGAGGCCTCCGAGGCGGTGAAGCAGAGAGACGGCACGGTGAAGAAGCCCGCCATCTTCTTCATCAAGGGCATGGACGTCTTCAGCTCGCCGTCCAAGTCCGAGGGCGGCTACCGAGGGGTCGGGAAGATCGCCGAAGCCATCGAAGGCTCCCGGCTCTACGGCTGGGACCAGAAGGACGAGATCATCAAAGAGATAAAGAAGATCCACGCGGACTACCCGGTGATCCTCCTGGGGCACAGCCTGGGCGGAGACACGGCCGTCGAGGTGGCCCAGGAGCTCGACAGCCTCGAGCACAGGTTCCGGCCCGTGGACCTCCTCATCACCATGGACGCCATCGGCTTTGGCCACGACATCATCCCGCAGAACGTGAAGAAGCACCTCAACGTCTTCGGGGAGAACAGCTGGCCCCTGAACGACGGCCCCCACGTCGCGCGCCGGGAGGAGAAGACGCAGGTCCGGAACATCCTCTCGAACCTCGACCACACGGAGCTCGACGACGATTCGGAGATCCAGTTCGAAGTGGTGAGTACGATCCAGGAAACTCTGGGCAGGTTCAAAAAAAATAGCCCCGGTGGTTAGCCGGGGCTAGCGGACTTCGCTTAGTGGAGAGTGTCGGTGAAGATCGCCCCGGTGTTCTTGTAGTCGAGGTACGGCTTGAGGGCCGTCGCCTGCGATCCGTCGCCGGTCCAGGAAGTGTAGAAGCGGCCGTAGTAGTCGGAGAGGTTGTTCCCGCAGGCCGCACCCCCGCCGTGGAGCTGGCCGATCACCCGGTGGTTCTTATCGAAGAGCGGAGATCCGGAGGAGCCCGGCTCCGTGGTTCCGAGGTCCCAGTCGATGACTCTCACGTGGGTCTGGTCCCCCGGGCTCGTCTGGCCAAGGTAGGAAGAGATGGTGGTGAGGTCGTTCTCGAAGGAGATCGCCTTCTCGTCGGTGTTCGGGTGGTGGATCGCCACCGCCGGGGTTCCGGTTCTGCCGGAGGCGTCCCAGCCGGCGTAGGTCACCTTAAACTCCGGCTTCGGGGCCTGGAGGAGTCGGACGAGGGTGAAGTCGGACTTGGCTGAGGTCGCGAGGTGCTCCGCGCCGGATTGGAACATGGTGAGTTTTCCGTCTCGGGTGCCCTTGCACTTCGACGCCTGGTAGTTCCAGTAGACCACGAGGGACGGGGCCGTCCGCGCGGTCACCCGGCAGTGGGCCGCGGTCATGAAGAACGGGGTGCGGTCGTTGCTCGTGTTGTTCACCATGAAGCCGGTGCAGAACTTCGACCCGCCGGTGGAGATGACGCCGACGGAGTTGATCTCCTTCTCCCAGCCCCGGCTCTCGGAGCAGGCGATGTCCACGTTACAGCTCCCGGATTTGAGGGTGGACTGGCTGAAGGTTCGGAACCCTTGTCCGACCTGGGTGAGCTCGAGCTTCACCTGGTCGACGACGGCTTCCGGCGCGGTGACCTCGATGATCACGTCGTCGCTCATGATGACCGGAGTCCAAAGCTCCCGGGTCTTGTTGTTGTCCGCGGCGGTGAAGCTGCGGATGAACTCCGAGCGGTCCGCCGAGTAGATGTCGAGCTTCGCCCCTTCCGGAAGGTGGTAGGTGCCGAACCCGAAGTTCAGGGAGACGGCGTTCGGCGCCGTCACCCGGTGGGTCCAGAAGTAGCCGGAGCCGCTCTTTTCCCAGACGGGAGTTTCGGAAACCTTGTGGGGGATGGCGTAGCGGGGAGCTTCGCCCTTCTTCTCATTGGCCAGCTCCTGGGCGTGGATGTCGGCGACGTCCAGTGCTTCGAAGTAGGTCGTGTTGATCGACGAGAACGCGGGAACAGAGAGGGCCAGGGTGGCCAATATCGCAATCGACTTCATATTCTCCTCCTTGAGACGTTTGTAAGTTGGTATGACTTTATGAAGAGTGATATGGTCTGCCATCTAACAATTACTCTCTTTTGATAAATAGTCCCGGTGCCTGAGCGGAACGCACAACTATTCTGCGCGGTCCGGATCTTTGGCATTTCCCCACGTGGACAAAGGTCCGGAGTGCCATTATAGTTAACCTAGTTAACAGTCATTCCGGGAACCCCATGCTCGCAAAGAAGCTGCTCGTTTCCATTCCGACCTCCATCCGGGTGATCCGGCGGCTCTCGCTCGCGGGGCTGGGGAAGACCCTCGCCCTCCAGCAGCTGCGGCTCCTCGTCCTCGTCCGGGAGGCGCGGGGGCAGGCGGAGATGGCCGAGATCCTCGACGTCTCTCCGGCCGCGGTCTCGAAGATGGTGGACTGCCTGGTGGCGAAGGGCCTCGTCCGGAAGAAGCCCGGGACGGACGCGCGCTCGAAGTCCGTGGTCCTCACCGCCGAAGGCAAGCGGACCCTGAAGGTCGTCCACTCCCACGTCGAAGGCCAGCTCAACGTGAGCCTGAAGAAGCTCACGGGCACCGAACTCAAAGACCTCAACCGGGGCCTTTCGGTCCTGGATAAATTCATAGGAATCGTCAATGAAAATAGCTAGCGTCCTCGTCCTCGGCATCTTGCACGCCGTCCCCGCCGCCGCCGCGACCCTCACCCTGAAGGAAGCCTTCGAGGCCGCGCGCCTCAACATGGAAACCCTCAAGCGCGGCGACGCCGTCATCGAGCAGAGTGTGGAGCAGAAGAACCGGGCCCGGGCCCTCATGCTCCCGAACCTGAGCGGCGTGGGCACCTACACGCGGATCGACGCCCCGGACGCGGCGGGGAACAGTCCCTTCCTCCTCACGCGGCAGTACGTCGCGGCCCTGCGGCTGACCCAGCCGCTCTTCCGGGGCGGGTCCCTCACGGGGTACCAGCTCGCCAAGGAGAACATCCTGCTGGCGAAGTTCCAGAAGGACGCCTCGGAGCTGAGCCTCTACCAGCTCGTGATCACCTCCTACTACAACCTCTCCATGGCCCAGATGGACGTGAAGAACCTCGAGGAGCTCCTCGCCTATAGTAAGGAGCGCGTGGGGGAGATCCGCGAGCGCACGAGCATCGGCAGATCGAGGAAGGGCGAGCTGGTGGAAGCCCAGGCCCAGCTCCTCGCCGCCGAATCCCAGTACCAGCAGGGCCTCATCGACCTGCAGGAAGCGGAACGGACCTTCGAGTTCTACACCAAGACTAAGCCGGGGGAGATCGGCCCGCTTCAGAGCATCCCGAAGCTCTCCGGATCGCTCGAAGAATACTACCGGCGCCTCCGCGTCCGTCCCGACATCCAGGCCAACGCCCAGCTCTCCCGAGCGGCCGAGCGCCAGATCTCCATCGCCAAGGGCGGGCACTACCCGTCGGTGGACCTGACGTCGAACTACTACTTCGATCGAACCGGGATCCTCGCGACCTCCGAGTGGGACGTGGGGGTCGCCGTGGTGATCCCGATCTTCCAGGGCGGGGCGATCGCCGCCGCCACCCGCGAGGCCGTCGCCGGCAAGCGCGTGGCCGACCTCAACGGCTCCGAGCAGCTCCGCAGCGCCGAGCGGGACCTGGCCATCAACTTCCAGAACTTCAAGCAGCTCCAGGAACAGGCGAAGACCCTGCGGGAGGCGGTGGAGAAGGCGCGGGAGGCGTACCAGTTGAATAAGAGAGACTACAAGAACGGCCTGGTCACCAACCTCGACGTGCTCCAGTCCCTGAACGTCTTCATCCAGACCCGCCGGTCCTACAACACCGTCTTCGCCATGACCCACATGACGGAGAAGAACCTCGAGGCCCTCACAGGAGTGCTCCCATGAGCTTGTCAGACATCTCGATCCGCAAACCGGTCTTCGCCTGGATGCTCATGGCGGCCCTCATCATCTTCGGGTACATCTCCATGCGGAAGATGGGCGTCTCCCAGATGCCCGACGTGGACTTCCCGGTGGTGAACATCAACGTCACCTACGAAGGCGCGGCCCCGGAGGTGATGGAGCTCGACGTGATCGACCCCATCGAGAGCGCGGTCCTCTCCGTGGAGGGCGTGAAGTCCGTGACCTCCACCGCCCGGCTCGGGAGCGCGAACATCTCCGTGGAGTTCAACCTGAGCAAGAACATCGACGTCGCCGTCTCGGAGATCGAGTCCAAGCTCAACCAGGCCACGCGCTTCCTGCCCGACGACATCGATCCGCCGAACATCTCGAAGGTGAACCCGGACGACCGGCCCATCATGTTCCTCGCGGTCACGGCCCCGGACATGTCCCCGAAGGACCTCATGGCCTACACCCGGGACGTGCTCAAGGATAAGTTCCAGACCGTCTCCGGGGTGGCCGACGTCTTCCTCGCCGGCTACATCGACCCGAACCTGCGGGTCTGGGCGTACAACGAAAAGCTCAACAAGCTCGAGCTCACCATCAACGACGTCATCGGCGCCATCCAGGCCGAGCACAAGGAATCCCCGTCCGGCTTCATCGAGGGACCGGAGAAGGAGCGGAACGTCCGGACCCTGGGCGAGGCGACGAACGTCGAGGAGTTCAAGAAGCTTCCCATCATCCGCCGGGGAGGGGCGCCGAACTTCGTCCCGACCTTCCTGAGCGAAGTGGTGGACGTGGAAGAAGGCATCGCCGACGTCCGGCGGATCTCCCGGTCCAACGGGAAGAACGCCATCGGCCTGGGGATCCGGAAGCAGCGCGGATCGAACACCATGGCCGTGGCCCAGGGAGTGAAGAAGAAGATGGAGGAGCTCCGGAAGAACCTCCCGACGGGGATGGACCTCTACGTGAACTTCGACACCACCCGGTTCATCGACGAGTCGATCCACGAGCTGACCTTCAACATGGTCTTCTCCGCGGTCCTGACGGCCGTGGTCTGCTGGCTCTTCCTCGGCTCCTTCGCCGCCACCATCAACGTCATCCTCGCCATCCCGACCTCGCTCCTCGGGGCGTTCATCATCCTGAAGTACATGAACTTCACCCTGAACACCTTCACCCTCCTGGGCCTCTCCCTCTCCATCGGGATCGTCGTCGACGACGCCATCATGGTGCTCGAGAACATCTACCGGCACCACGAGGAGGGCAAGGACAAGGTCCGGGCGAGCCTCGAGGGCGCCAACGAGATCTCCTTCGCCGCCCTCGCCGCCACCGTCGCGATCATGGCGATCTTCCTCCCCGTCGCGATGATGGAAGGGATCATCGGGAAGTACTTCTTCCAGTTCGGGATCACTATCTCCGTGGCCGTGGGCCTGTCCTACGTCGAGGCCCTGACCCTCACGCCGATGCGGACGAGCCAGTTCATGGAAGAGAACAAGCGCGTCTCCCGGATCGGGAAGTTCGTCGACGACCTCTTCGAGAAGCTCGTGGACCTCTACGGCCGCGCCCTGGGCTGGGCCCTCCGGCACCGGGCCGTCCTCCTCACCACCTCCATGCTCTTCTTCGCCGCCACCTTCTACCTGGTGAAGTTCATCCCCCGAGAGTTCGTCCCCGTGCAGGACACCTCGAACTTCATGATGCGGGTGAAGGCGCCGGACGGCTCGTCCCTGATCTACACCAACGAG
>SXUH01000306.1 GCA_005791855.1 Bdellovibrionales bacterium | reverse complement strand
TCGTCCCCGGTCCCTGGGGCTCCGGCTCGTAGAGGCCGAAGGCCCCGCCCTGGCGGACCTTCCCGGAAGCGCAGTAGGCCACGCCGAGCTCGGAGATTTTCATGTTCACGGAGGACTCGAGCTTCGGCTCTCCGGTTTGCTCGTCGAAGTGGATGTCCTGGAGCCCGCCGCCCGGCTGGTCCGAGCCCCGGCCCTCGTTGGAGACGAAGGAGTTGAAGTACACCATGAGGTCGGTGCCCGCCGGAAGGGCGCAGGTGTAGAAAGTGTTGTTGGTCCCCTGGGCCACGCCGTAGCCGGAGCAGCACTTGCTCGTGTCTCTCACCGTCTTCCCCAGAGGGGTACAGCACTTGAAGTCGTTCTTCGAGAAGACCGGCTCGTTCAGGAGCCCGTGGATGTTGGTGTAGCGGTTCCCCGAAGCGTCGGCGTAGGAGTAGGAGGAGTTTGAGAAGTCCGTGGCCGTGGCGGCGGAGAAGATCCCCGGGAGGACCTTCGCGGAGTCGTCGTTGCAGTAGAGCTCTTCGTGGGCGACCTGCGGGATCCCCGAGAGCTCGAGGCGGCCCAGGCGCTTGAGGTAGTAGGTGGTGGTGCCGGGTTTGGTCCGGACGAGGCCCGGGATGGTCGCGCCGGCGGTGGGAACGGTGAAGGTCACGCCGACTCTCTGGCCCGCGAAGGAGGCCACGCCGTTAGCGATGACCTTCAGGACTCGGGTGTTGGTGTCGTAGGAGTAGCAGCAGCTGCCGTCGCACACGCCCGCGCCGGTGGAGGTCGGGGAAGTGACGGCGGCGGCCACTCCAGCGTTCGGAGCGCAGGCAATGGCTCCGGCCCCGGTGGACCGGATCATGCTGATGGCGAGGGCCCCGTTTGCGTCGAAGGCCGTCCGGGAGATGTAGCTCGGGATCTTGATCGTCACGTTCCTCCGGGCCGTGGTGGCGGTGTTCGAGAAATCGATGAACACGCTGGCGTCGGTGTCCGCGCTGCGCGGGGTGAAGAAGTAGTCCTTGGTCGGGGAAGAGTTATAGACCGGGCTCACGGTGTTCACGGTCACCGTCCCGTAGACCGTCGACGCGTTGGTCACCGGATAGGTATCGCTGAGGGAACCGTCGAAGGAGAACTGGGCGCAGCTCCCGAGGGTGCTGGTGGAGTCCTTGCAGTAGTCTCCGTAGTCGTCCTCGAGGAGGGTCTGCACGTCCGCGGCGCTGTTGTACTCCGACGCCAGCCTAGAGGGATTGGTGAGCAGCGGAGTCCGCGAGTTGAGGCAGGCGAACTGGGTCACGTCGAAGACCACCCGGTCCCGCTTGCTCCAGTCGTTGGAACCGTCGGAGAATTTCCTGATCCACCCGCCGCCGCAGCAGGTTTCCGAGTTGGCTTCGTTGATCGTCTTCCACTGCTTCGGCGTGAGGACGTTGGCCCCTTGCGTGCTGGTGGCCAGGGTGCCGAGGCCCGAGGTGTCCCTCGTTTCGTAGGCGGAGAGGATTGGCCGGTCGGCCGTTCCGATGGCCTCGACAGTGGCCAGCCGGGAGTAGCGCTTCGGATCGTTCGGGGCGATCCCCGGGGCAAGGGACATCTTGAGCCCCGCGGAACTCGCGTCGTAGGTAAGGCCGTCGGTGTCGGTCGGGATGTCACTGGTGTACGTCGTGAGGTCGGCCCCGACCTCTCGGCAGCAGCGGTTCTTGGTCATGTCGTAGGCCTTGGAGGCCACCGGATCAGAGGACAGGGGCTTCGGATCGGTCTGGCCGCAGACGAGGCTTTCCTTGTAGAAGGTCTGCTCGGCGAGGTTCCCGAAGTAGCTGAGGGCGAAGTAGTCGATCTGGCCCGCGTGGAACTTGTTCGGCGTGCAGTCCAGGTCCGTGTGGCAGACCGCCCCCGCTCTCCGGAAGCAGGCGTCCCGCGCGAGCGTCGGGTTGTACACCACCTGCGCGGTGAGGGCCCTGGCCTCGATGTTCTTAAACGGCGAGTAGGTCGAGAGCGTGTCCGCCGGGGAGGTGAGGGTCGCCGAGGAGCTCAGGGACTCGAGGCCACAGGCGTTCTGGGAGCTTGCCTTCTTGTTGTAGTCGGTGGCGAGGGTGAGCGAGGTGAACATCTCGTAGTTGCCGAAGTTCGCGCTCGCCTTGTCGGTGACGAAGACCGGGCAGGAGGTGTGCCGGTTGTTCGTGAAGAGGGTCGAGTTGCAGCTCCCCACCTGGCTGATGTAGTCCGACCTTCTCGTGGCGTCGGGCTGGGTGTGCTGGGTGAACGGGCTGGTGTTCCCGGCCGCGGTCGGGAGGGACTTCCCCGGCAGGCAGACGCCGGAGTTCGAGCTCGCCTGCGGCTCGAAGGAGAGGAGGTTGTCCCGCAGCGTCGTCCGCACGCCCGCCGGAAGGGTCGAGGTTCCGGAGGAGTAGTTCAGAGGTCTTCCGAGGATGTTGGCGTCTTTCCCGAAGTAGTGGTTCCGCGCCACCGGGATGTCGGCGAGGGGGGCCGCGAAGCGGGCGACATTGGCGTTGAAGCTCGCGGAGCCCACGCTCGCGCAGTAGAAGTTCGGCGCGCAGGTCAGGACCTTCCGCTTGTTGAGGTCGGTGATGCCGGCCGAGCCGGAGTTCACCATGCAGGGGGCGCCGGAGCCGCGGTAGACGCACCTCTTGGTCGATCCGGACGGAAAGCTCTTCTGCTGGAGGATCTGCTCGATCCCGACGGCGGCCTTCTCCGCGGCGATGGTCTCGGCGGAGTTCTTCTCCTTGCCGGTGCTGTCGAAGCGTGGCCAGTAGGTCCGGAGGTCCTTCACGTCGGCGCAGGCGTATTCCCACCCGAGCTTGGTCACGCAGTCGGTGTCGGTGGCGCAGATGTGGTTGGCCTGGCAGCTCGCCGCTTCGTTGTGGAGAGGGTTGGCGGCGTCCAGGTAGTCCGGATCGAAGTCCACCAGCGCGGCCTGGGTCAGCCCGTCGTACGCCTGGACGTTCACCATGTGCGACGTCGGAGACGCGAGGTCCGCGAAGGGAGCGTTGATGGCCAGGAAGAGTTTCTTCGACGTGGCCCGGACGATCCGGCCCTTGCCGATGGCGAACCAGGTGACGCCGTCGAAGGAGCCGATGAGGGCGCCCCGGTTGAAGCCGTACCAGTCCCGCTGGTATCCGTTGGCGAACAACGCCGACTGGGTCTCGAGGCGGTTCAACCGCTGGTCCACCACGGAAGCCTTCTCGGAGTGCGAGAACGGAATCATCGTCGGCGGAATCCAGCAGGCCCGGCCGAAGATGGTGTCTTCGTAGTTCCCGCCGGTGGTGTTGTTGGAAAAACTGTCTCGTTCGGTGGTGTGGCCCACGGATCTGAGCCCCACGCCCATGGGCGAGGAGGGGAAGGCACTCAGGGTCTCGACCCAGGAGTCCTTCGCGCACGTCGGGCACGGCGTGTAGTACCCGGAGGTGGTGGAGAGGAGGTAGACGCCGTCGAGCTCGACGGAAACCGTCTTCGCCGGAAGGGCCTGGTCCAGGACCACGCTCATCTGCCCGAGGATGGCGTTCATGCTATAGGGCTGCTGGCTCGGGAGGACCTTCTCCTCGTCCTGGTATTCGAACTTCGCACCTTCCTGGACGTAGTCGGTGGTCACGCCGCCGCTCACGTAGGTCCGCTCGGTTCCCGTGATGGCCCGTTCGGTGCCGTCGATGTCGTCGAAGAAGCGGTGAGGGGCGGAGCGGGAGTTCACCGAGACCGTTTGCTGCACGGGGACCGGGCCCGTGTCCGTCGGCGGCGTGTAGCAGTCGATGCGCACGGGATTGTTCAGGGAATCCCGGGCGGTTACGGTGTACTCGTAGGCCGGGCAGGAGGAGATCATGTCCTCGAGCTCCGTCTGGGCGCAGCCGCAGGTGGCGTAGAGCCGCTTCATCACCGTCTGGTAGAACATCTCCCGACCGCTGTCGGCCGTGGCCGTGAGGCAGTTGGTGGCGGCGGTGTACGGGGTGCTGCGGACGAGGATCTCGTTGTGGAACGGCGTGACCGAACTCTGGGCCTTGATGTGCTCGATGCAGGCGAGGTCCTTCTTCAGGAGCTCGAAGGCCGCTTCGTTCCCGGAGTTTCCGCTGCCGGAGCCCGCGGTGGTCGACGGCACGGAGGAGCCGCAGATGTAGTAGAGCTGCGGGTAGTTCAGGTAGGCCATGGGGTTCTGGATCCTTTCTTCCTCGGCGGTCGCGAGCAGGGAGGCGTACCGGGTCCTCGCCGAGGGTCTCACGCTGGCGTCCGAGACGCACTGGTTATCCAGGCAGCAGTCGAAGCCTCTGGAGACACACAGAGACGGGGAGCAGGTCCCGGAGTTCCCGGTGGCATCGTAGTTCGGGTCGACGGCAAGGCCCAAGGCCGCGAGACTGACGAGGTTGAAGGGAACTTCATCCAGCGTGGTCACGCGGCGGAAGAGCCGGACCCTGGAGGCGGCCTGGATGGCCGTGCAGTTGCTGCAGATGAGGTTCGGATCGAAGGTGGTGCTCACCACGGCCGGGTCGGTGACGTAGGTGCCGCTGGAGTTCAGGACGCGGAGGGTGCCGCCGCAGGCCGCGGTGGAGTTGGCGACGTCGTTGAAGTCGACCCGGAGGATCCGCACCGTCCGCTTCGCGGTGAAGTCGTAGTAGGAGATGGGGATGACCCGCGAGCGCAGCTCCTTGCTCACGCCGGCGACGGAGAAGGTGCTCACCAGGCAGTAGTTCTGGTTGGTGTAGTTCACGAGGTCCGTCGGGGAGGTCCCGGGCGTCCCGAGGAAGGTCTCGATGGCCGCGCCGACGAGGTAGGCATTGTTCAGGTTCGAGACGTTGATGGTGATCGCGGTCGAGCGGGCGTTCAGGTAGTTCCAGGTGGTGTCGGAGGGAGGGACTTCGCCGCTGGACCCACTGGTGGTCTGCCCCGTGGAAAGGTTCCCACGAGTCACCTTCGGCTCCGGCAGGCAGGACGCCAGAAGGAATAAGGCTAGAACTAGGTACTTAACATCCATGTTTGGTACGCTCCCGGATGAAGTATCGGGAATCCGGGGAGGGAGCTTTATCGATCATTCGGGCGGGAAGATTTTGCCGCTACGGAAAGTGCGTGCTCGCGGGCCGGTAGGATCCCATGCCCCCGATGAAGACGTGGGGGTCGAGGATCTGGCGGTGGAGCGGCGGCGTGGGCGGGAGGAACACGTTCGGCATGGTCGGGTACGGGTTCATCGGCGGCTGGCACGCGGGCGCGAAGATCGGCGCGGCGATCTTGGCGATGGCCCCGGCGAGGTCGAACTTCGAGTTCGGATCGGCCACCTGGTTGGAGAGGAGCTCGGCCTTCGGGTCGGGGTAGTAGTTCCCGTCTTCTTCGAAGTACGCGCAGAGCTTCTTTCGGTTGCTGTCCTTCTCGCTGTCTTTCTTACAGAGCTCTTCCATCCGAGCCACGGACTCGGGTTTCGGACTAAAGAGGAGGGTGATCTCCATGGTGTCGTGGGCGAGGACCGTGGCCTCTCTTGAAATCTTCCCGTCGAAGTCGGAGTCGCAGCCCTCGACGGTGCTCGCGGCGAGGCCCTTGCACTGGGTGGCCATCTTCTCCATGGCGAAGTCCCGGGCGACGGAGAGCTCGCCCTTCCCGGCCTCTCTGGTGATCTTCTCCTTGAGGAGGTTCAGGGAGTTGATCTGGTCCCGGACCAGGGCCTTGTCTCGGTTGATGCCGGTGAAGCACTGGGAGATCCGGGCCGGGAACGCGAGGCAGTCGGCCTGCGCCTTCACCAGAGTCTCGTGGTAGGTCCGGGAGGAGTCGATGGAGCCGATGAGCTGATCGAAGGCGGCGCGGTCGCCGGCGGAGAGGTTCGGCTTGGCGACGATCTTCAGGAGCTCGAGGCACTTCATGGACGACTCGAAGGTGAAGGCCCGGTGGCAGGTCGCCATCTGCTCTTCGGAGAAGCCGTGGTCGAGCTTCTTCACCTCGGACCAGGCCAGCGAGATCTTACTCTGGAGCTCCTGCGCCTGCCGGTTCGCGAGGTCTTCGACGAGGAACTTGAACCGGTCGGCCGGGGAGCTCAGCTGCTTCTTCGACGCCATGAGGTCTTCCACGAAGACGAGCCCGCTCGCGTTCTCGAACTGGTCGAGCCGGGAGATCGCCCGCAGGTCGTCCCGGGAGAGTGCTTCGTTCTTCTCGAGCTTGGCGATCACCCCGGAGAGGTCCGTCTGCATCTCGTTGAACGAGTAGGAGGCGTCCTCGTCGGCGGAGTTCTTCCGTCGGATGGCGAGGGCGTCGTACCAGCTCTTGATCTTCTCGGCCTGCTTGTCACCCTTCTCCTCCAGGGAGTCGACGAGGACGTTGATCGCGTCGACCGTACCCTGGTCCGGTTTGAACAGCGCCGGGTTACAGGCGTCGACGGAACCGGTCTTCTGGGTCGGGGACTTGACCCGGTCGTCCTTCGGACAGAGGCCCGCGACGACCTTCATGAAGGACGCCACGTCCTTCCGGTCCTCGGGTTTCACGGCCCGCAGATCGGCCATGAGGCCGTTGCTGTTCTTCGACTGAGACTTCAGGAGGAGCTCGAGGCTCTGGGCCGTCCGGAGGCTCTTCAGGAAGAGCTTGCCGCTCTCCTGGGCCTTCGCGAGTTCGGTTTCCTTCGTCCCTTCCTGAGAGGTGGCGATGGTGGCCTTCAGCTTATCGAAGCCCGAGAGGAGGGATTCCTCGTTCCGGAGCCGTTCGAGGGTCGAGTCGATCACCGAGAGCTTCGCGCACTTGAGATCGTTGAAGGCCTTCTTCCCTTCTTCGGTGAGCGGGGCCGGGTACCCTTCCTCGCCTTCTTTCTTCTGAGCATCCAGCTCCGTCTTCACCTCTCCGGAGGTGAGGGCCACACAGGTCTTACCTTCGGGGGCCTTCGCGGACTGGTTCATCAGGGCCTTCTCATACCCCTCGACCATGGCGGCGAGTTCGCCGCAGCCCGGTTTGTTCTGGGCGGCGAAGGTTAGGGATATCGAGAAGAGAAGGATAAGTAGGTTCATCTCTTCTATTTTCGGTCGTCTAGGTGAATAAGTTTAGAGGCTTACGGAACTGGTCGGAGAAAGGCCTACCCGTGCCCGGAACTCATGAAAACTTCGTCGTAGTTGATGAACTTCTGGGAACTTCCGAGGGAGAGGAAGTAGTCCTCGGCGATCTTCATGCAGTCCTCGAGGACCTGGCAGCCGAAGATCTGGGAGCGGAAGGCGGCGGCGTGGGGGAAGCCGGCCGCGAACCAGACCACGAGCTTCCGGAGCTGGACCAGCACGGTCCGTTCTTCGGTGAAGGTCTCCTGGCAGTAGTAGTGGAGGCGCTCCACCACTTCCCAGTAGTCCTTTCCGGAGAACACGGATCGCTTCTGGGAGGCGTAGGTCTGGTCCAGGGACTCGAGGAAGATGAACGGATTGCGGAGCGCGCCCCGGGCGATCATGAGGGCGTCGCACTGGGTTTTCTGGAGGCGCTCGGAGACGCCGAACGGATGGTGGAGGTCGCCGTTTCCGATGAGGGGGATGGCCTTGTGGTCGTTGAGGGACTCGATGTAGTTCCAGTTCGCAAACCCCGTGTACTGCTGGGTCCGGGTGCGGCCGTGGATGGCCACCCACTCGATCCCGGAGTCGGCCGCGATCTTGAGCACCTTCTCGGCGTTGAGGGAGTCCGCGTCCCAGCCGGTCCGGATCTTGATCGACAGCGGGACCTTGATCTTCGAGCGGATCTTCTCGAACATGGGTGCGAGGTTCTGGATCTCCCGGAGGAGTGCGGAGCCCCCGCCCTTGCTCACCACCTTGGTCACCGGACAGCCCATGTTGATGTCCAGGAACTTTGGCCCGTACTCCTCGGCCGTCTGCGCGGCCCGGGCCATGGACTCCGGATCCTCGCCGAAGAGCTGGATGCCCACGTTCCTTTCGAGCGGGTGGATCTTGAGCATCTCCAGGGTCCGGACGTTGCCGTAGTTGATCCCGTGGCAGGAGATGAGCTCCGAGACCGTCCCGCCGGCGCCTAGGTCTTCCATCAGAAGTCGGTATGGAATGTTGCAGATCCCGGCCATGGGGGCCAGGAGGAGCTTCGACCCGAACCGAACCGATCCCAGCTCAATGGGCTGAGCAAACTGGCCAAATTTCTCTAGTTTCTGGGCCAGCTCGAGGCTGAAAGGTTTAGGATGATTCATAGTGGTATGTTTTAACGGGAGCTTTAGCTCTTGTAAATATCAGGGCAGATTTACTAGAATCTTTTTCCATGAAACACATAGTTTTTGACTGCGACGGCACACTAATCGACACCTCCGGGCCTAGGTACCAGCTTTTTGATGGGATCAAGGACCTTTTGGTCGAGCTTTCTCGGGAAAATTTATTGTACGTCTGGACGGTGCGAGGGAGGGCCTCGACACTTAAGCTCCTGCAGGAATTCGGCATCATGAGGTACTTCGAAACGATCTCCACCGTCGACGACGCTTTCCCCAAGCCTCACATCGCCGGGCTCCTGGATCTGGTGGGCCCTGCTGCTAAGCATGCTGTGTGTGTCATCGGAGATAGCTCGAATGATATGCTGGGAGCTAAAAACTTCGGGGTCCTGGCCATCGGCGCCACCTGGAACCCGGAGGCGAAGGCCAGGGCCCTGAAGGAGGGCGGAGCTGATTTCATAGTGTCTCATCCCTCCGAATGTAGTAAGCTCATCCAGCTAAATCTTATGGGGGCCACTGGCTCCGGGGAGTAAACATGTTTGATAATCTCAGTGAGAAATTCTCCGACGCCTTCCGGTCGCTGCGCGGGAAGAATAAGATCTCCGAAGAAAATATCGAAGAGACCCTGAAGAACGTGAAGACCGCGCTCCTCGAAGCGGACGTGAACTTCAAGGTGGTCAAGGAGTTCGTGGAGAAGGTCAAGACCGAAGCCCTGGGCGAGAAAGTCCTCCGGGGGGTCGAACCCGGACAGCAGTTCGTGAAGATCATGCACGACGAACTGGCCCGGCTCATGGGTGGGGAGAGCGAAGGCCTCGACCTCAACCGGCCCCCGGTGGTCCCGATCCTCATCGTGGGCCTCAACGGCGCCGGGAAGACGACCTTCGCCGGGAAGCTCTCGCTCTTCCTTCGAAACAAGAACAAGAAAGACGTCTACCTCATCCCGGCGGATAACTTCCGTCCGGCCGCGAAGGACCAGCTCATCACCCACGCCAAGAACCTCGGCGTCGACTACTTCGACTCCGACCTCTCCCAGTCTCCGGTGGAGATCGTGCGCAACGGTCTGGCGGAGGCGCGGAAGCTCCACAAGGAAATCGCCATCATCGACACCGCCGGCCGCCTCCAGGTGGACGACGAGCTCATGGGGCAGCTGGTGGACGTGCGGAAGTCTCTGGAGAACCCGGAGGTCCTCATCGTGGCCGACGCCATGACGGGCCAGGAAGCCGTGAACGTCGCCAAGGTCTTCCACGAGAAAGTGGGCCTCACCGGCGTGGTCCTCTCGAAGATGGACTCCGACGCCCGCGGGGGCGCGGCCCTCTCCATCCGGTACGTCACCGGGGTGCCGATCAAGTTCATCTCCGTCGGCGAGAAGATGAAGGACCTGGACCCGTTCCACCCGGACCGGCTCGCCAAGCGGATCCTCGACATGGGAGACGTGCTGTCGCTGGTGGAGAAGGCCGAGGAGGCCATCAACCAAGACGACGCCATGGGGATGATGAAGAACCTCGAGCGAGGGAAGTTCACCATCAATGATTTCGTGAAGCAGATGGAGACCATCAACCGCCTGGGTTCCTTCGGCTCGATTCTTAAGATGATCCCCGGCATGGGGGGAGCCCTCCGCCAGATCGGGGACCTCTCTCCGGCCGAAAACGAGATGAAGAAAATGCGAGTGATCATCAACTCCATGACCAACCAGGAGCGCGAGGACGTGGACCTCATCGATTCCTCTCGCAAGAAACGGATCGCTTCCGGCGCCGGACGTTCGGTCCAAGAGGTCAATCAATTCATTGAGCGTTTTGATCAGATGCGGCAAATGATGGTGGGGATGATGGGCATGATGAAGGGAGGGGGACTCCCTTCCATCCCTGGCATGGGTCCGGTCAAAGGATTCAGGCAAGCTCCTCAAAATCAACAAGTCTTTGGTCAGCAGGAGAAAAAAGGACAAAAGAAAAGCCCGTACGGAAAGAAGTATTTCTGAGGGTTTACCCTTAACTGGTTTGACTTTGCCTGTCAGGTGAACTATAAAACTTAAAAAATTTTTTGTGACTAATGAGGAGATTCCCCAATGGTAAAAATTAGAATGGCCCGTGGCGGCCGTAAAAACCGTCCAGTTTACACAATCGTAGCTACGAATTCTCGTAGTCCGCGGGATGGCCAGTTCCTTGAAAAATTAGGTCAGTACGACCCGAAAGCTCCGGAAGCTCTGAAGCTTCTGAACGTCGATGGCATCAAGACTTGGCTCTCGAAAGGCGCTCAACTTTCTGATACCGTAAGAACTTTGCTCAAAAACAACAATATTAAGCTATAATGTTTTTGGCCGGAGCGTTTCCGGTATAAAACATAAGCAGGTAATATGAGCGAACTTAAGACCCTGATGGAATACGTCTCGAAAGCGTTAGTCGATATGCCAGATCAAGTTGAGGTCAACGAGATCGAAGGCGAGCAGACCACGGTCCTCGAACTTAGAGTTGATAAGTCGGACTTAGGAAAGGTGATCGGGAAACAGGGTCGAACAGCACGCGCGCTCCGGACCATCCTGAACGCGGCTTCGACCAAGCTCCGGAAGAGATCGGTGCTGGAAATCATCGAATAGGTTTTTAAAACTTTCTACATCCAAGACCCTAACTCAGTTTGATAATGATCGGTGAGTTAGGGTTTTTTATTTTCGCCCGCTAAAAAGGAGCGCCGGTGGACAAGACGAAGTTAGTGAAGCTGGCCTTCGCCCCGAGGCCCCACGGGATCAAGGGAGAGGTGGAGCTCAAGCTCCTCAACCCGGACGTGGAGGAATCCATCCTCGAAGCGGGGATGAAGGTCTGGCTCTTCCCCAGTGACCAGCGCTCCGGAGTTTCCTCGAGCGGGGAAGAGCGGGTCATCGAGCGGCTCTCCTTCGGGAACAAGGTCATCGCTTACTTCCAGGGGGTGCGGGACCGCACGGAGCTCGAGGGGCTCCTTCCCTTCGAGATCTTCCTGGACCGGGAGTCCTTCCCGGAGGCCCCCGAGGACGAGGTCTACCTCGTCGACCTGGTGGACATGGAGGTCTTCAGTCCGGAGGACGAGAAGCTCGGAGTCCTGGAGAGCTTCTCCGACAATGGCATGCAGTACCTCTTCGAGGTTCGGCTCGTGAGCGGCGAGCGGATCACCCTCCCGTACGTGGAGGCCTTCTTCCCGAAGATCGACCTGGAGAAGAAGAAGATCACCATGGTGCTGCCGGAGTACACGGAATGAATTCTAAACGGATCTGGATCCTGACCCTCTTCCCGGAGTTCTTCAAGCCGCTCCTCGAGTGTGGTATCGCCGGCTCCGCCCTCCGCGGAGAGAGGAACGAGGGCACCACCTCCTTCGAAGTGAACTGCATCAACATCCGCGACTTCTCCACCACGAAGTACAAGAGCGTTGACGACTCTCCCTTCGGCGGAGGCCCGGGGATGGTCATGCGCGCGGACATCCTAAGGGACGCGCTGCTCGAAGGGGTGGTCAAGGCCCACGGCTACCGGGGCCTCGAAGACCTCCGGGTGATCTACACGTCTCCGCGGGGAGTGGTGTGGAACAACAAGGTCGCCCGTGAGTTCGGGACGAAGGCCCTCGGCGAGGATCCCCGGGACGTGGTCTTCGTCTGCGGCCGCTACGAAGGCGTGGACGAACGCTTCCTCGAGAAGTACGTGACCGAGTACTACAGCCTGGGAGACTACGTCCTGACCGGCGGAGAGCTCGCCGTGATGGTGATGCTCGACTCGGCGGTGCGGTTCGTCCCGGGGATCCTCGGGAATAAGCTCTCGAGCCAGGACGACTCCTTCGAAGACGGCCTCCTCGAGTACCCGCAGTACACCAGGCCCCGGAGCTTCGAGGAGATGGAGGTCCCGGCGGTCCTCCTCGAAGGGAATCACAAGAAGATCCTCGAGTGGCAGCGGGCGGAGAAGGAGAAAATGACGAGGAAGCACCGGCCCGATCTGAAGTCCTAGCTCTTGTCCTTCGGCAGCTCCACGATGAACGTCGCCCCTTCGCCCTCGAGGCTCCGCACCGTGAGGGATCCGCCGTGCATGTGGACGATCTCCTTGGAAATGTAGAGGCCGATCCCGAGCCCAGTGACCGCGGAATCGCTCGAGAGCCGTTCGAAGCGATCGAAGATCTTCGCCTGGTTCTCCCGGGAGATGCCGGGCCCCTTGTCGCTGACCCTCAGGACCACGGAGCGCTCGGTGGCGTCCATGGAGATCTCCACGGCGGCGCCCGGCGCGTACTTCGAGGCGTTGGTGAGGAGGTTGGTAAGGACCTGCTCGATGCGGAAGCGGTCGGCGGTGACCTTGGCGGTCTTCGGGAGCCGGAGGGTGAGCGCGCAGTTCGAGAGCTCGAGGAAGGGCTGGATCCGGTCGGCGACCTCCTCCACCAGCTGCGGGAGGTTCACCGCCTCGAGGTCCAGGGAGAGTTTCCCGATGGCGACCTTCGAGATGTCCAGCATGTCGTCCACCAGGTGGATGATCCGTTCGATGCTCTTGCTCGTGGTGAGGAGGTACTTCCTCATGAGCTCGGGGGAGTAGGCGGCCTCTTCGCCGAACTTCTCCTTCCGGCGCTCGAAGATCTGCAGCTGGAGCTTCATGGAGGTCAGCGGCGTCTTGAGCTCGTGGGAGGCGATGGACAGGAACTCGTCCCGGCTGCGGAGGGCCCGCTGGAGCTCGAGCTTTTGGGTGTAGAGGTCGAGGAAGATCTTCACCTTGCTGACGACGATGAAGGGCCTGAGGGGCTTGGTGAGGAAGTCCACCGCTCCCGCCTCGTAGCCCTTGAAGATCCGCTGGTGCTCGCCGCCGGCGGCGGTGACGAAGATGATCGGAATGGCCCGGGTCTTCTCGGTCCCGCGCATGAACTCGGCGAGCTCGAAGCCGTCCATGGACGGCATCTGGACGTCCAGGAGGGCGAGGGCGAAGTCGTGCTTGAGCAGCAGGTCCAGGGCCTCCTCCCCGGAGCGGGCGGCGATCACGTTCACGTCGAGGTCTGCGAGCAGGCCCCGCAGGGCCACGAGGTTTTCGCTCAGGTCGTCGACGATGAGGCAGTTGGGAACGGTCGAAACTGGAGGTGTGGTCATCCAAAGCTCCTTGGGCCGAAGAGGCGCCCGAGGACTTCCTTGAGCTCCTCGAGGCTCACGGTCAGGTCCGGCTCGATGTAGGCCAGAGCTGCCGCGGGCATGGTGGGGAAGTCGGCGTCCCCCGGATCCTGCACTATTGTCACTCCTTTTCGGTCATGAATCAATTTCAAACCTCTCGCCCCGTCTTCATTCGCGCCGGTTAGAAGGATTCCCAGCGCTTGATCTTTCGCGGCATGGGCGACCGACTCGAAGAGGACGTCGATCGACGGGCGTGAAAAATTCACGAGCTCTTCGGTGCTGAGGGAAACGGTTCCATTCGTCTCCAGGCTCAGGTGGTAGTCTGGGGGCGCCATGTAGATGGTCTCGGGTAAGACCGCTTCGCCGGATTCGGCTTCCTTGATCACGAAGTCGCAGCGATCCGAGAGGAGTGACGGGATGAGGTTGGGCCCGGACGCCGGGAGGTGGAGGACGAAGAGCACCGAAAGGTCCGAGGGTTTTTTGAACAGGGGCAGGAGGGTCAGGAGGGCATCCACCCCTCCGGCCGACGTGCCGATGGCGACGTAGCGGAGCCGTCGATCGAGGAGCCGTCTCTCGAGCTTCTCACTGGCCTTCATGCTTCACCCGCGGTCGTTTCTGGAAGATCTTGTTGGGACCGTCGAAGTCGGAGAACTGATCCCTGACGCTGGAGAACTGGATGGCTTCCTTGTTGCCGAGCCCCAGGAACCCGTCCCGCACGAGGGCGTCGCTGAAGAGGTTGAAGACCCGGTCCTGGAGCTCCCGCTCGAAGTAGATGAGGACGTTCCGGCAGGAGATCACGTGGACCTCGG
>SXUH01000037.1 GCA_005791855.1 Bdellovibrionales bacterium | reverse complement strand
GTCCCAGGAGAAATTGTCTATCCTTGCGCTTGTTGGTATCCTCTAGCCCTACCTCTTTCCTCAAGTGAGTCTTGCGTGAAGCGACGAAAGCATCTAGGTGATTTCATGATTCGAGTTCGGAAGGGACGTCCCGAAGAACATGCCCTCTTCGTCCTCATCGGGGTCTGCTCCGCTCTCGTATGCACGTTCTACGCGGAACTCTTTTCACTCACGGAAGACCTTTCCGTGAAGGTCTTTTCTAAAAATCCGGCACTCCTCTTCGTCATCGCTCCTCTTGGCCTCTTGACGTCGCACTGGCTCGTGCGCCGGTTCGCCCCCGGGTCCGGCGGGAGCGGGATCCCGCAGGTCCTCGCCTGCATCCAAGACGCGAGCGGGGAACTCTCGAAGAACCTCCTCCGGAAGTCCGTCGTCGTGGTCAAGATCCTCTCGAGCCTCGTCGCCGTCTTCGCCGGCGCGGCCATCGGAAGGGAGGGCCCCTCGCTGCAGATCTCGGCGGCCATCGCCCGGAACCTCGGCGCGCTCGCGAGCAGGGTACGGGTCTCCATGAAGGCCGAGCAACTCCTCGTCGCCGGCGCCGCCAGCGGCCTTGCCGCGGCCTTCAACACTCCCATCGGAGGCATCGTCTACGCCATCGAAGAACTGAGCAGGGAGCACGTCCGGACCTTCAGGGACGTCCTGCTTCTTTCGGTGGTCATCGCGGGCCTCACTGCCCAACTGGCCGCCGGAAACTACCTCTACCTTGGCTACCCTCGCGTTCCGAAGCTCTATGGCTTCACCCTGATCCTTGTTGCCGGGGGCCTGGGCTTCGCCTGTGGAGTCCTGGGAGGTTGCTTTTCTAAACTCCTAGCTTGGCTCACCCGGTGGCACGAAGGGAACGCCCTCTCGACCCAGCTCCTCACCGTCGCCGGCGTCGGCGTAGTCCTTGCGGCATCCTTCCTTTACCTCGGGGGCCCTAGCCTCTACTCCGGGAAAGAGGTGATCAACCAGACGCTCTTTTCGACGGAACCGGTGGGCATCCCCCTCGCTCTTGCGAGGTTCCTCACCCCCCTTCTCTCCTCGATCACGGGGATCGCCGGTGGGGTCTTCGCCCCCTCACTCTCCGCGGGTGCCGCCGTGGGCAGCTTCACTGCTAGCCTGCTCGGTTCGGAGTTCGGTACGGTCTTCGCTCTCACGGGGATGGTCGGGTTTCTCACCGGGGTTACCCACACTCCGATCACCTCCTTCATTCTCGTCCTGGAGATGACCGATCGACATTCCGTCGTCCTTCCGATGATGGTGGCCGCGGTGTTCTCTTCTCTCGGCGCCCGCCTCGTCTCGGAGAAGTCCTTCTACGAGGTCCGGCTCGAGAGGTTCGCGGCTCCTCGCTCGTAGGTCCTAGTGCCGTTCCGGAGGAGTCTTGTCTGGAAAAGTCTTCGTCTTCGATTTATCCAGGTCGACCTCCGTCTCGGTCCCCGGCTTCGCGGGATTTATCTCCGGAGCGCTCGGCTGGACCTGCTGGCCCTCGCCGGGGTTCTTCGGTGGGTGGTTCGGTTCCGGTGTTACTTGCGTGGCCATGGGAGCCTCCTTGGTTAGTGGGTTCGCTGGGACGCATCTTCGTAGCTCTTGCGTCCCTCGATGACTTCGGAGCGACTTATCTGTTTGGGAATAGCCGAGAGCTTTCCGTTCGTCTCCAGGACGATGGCTTCGACCTGGCCGAAGGTGCTGATCCCCGCGTTTCTGATGGCGGCGAAGAGTTCGTCTTCGTTCACCCGTTGCCGCCGCATCTCTTCTCGCAAGATCTGGCCCCCGTGGTACAAGAGGGCCGGCCGAGACTTCACCAGAGAATCGATTTTCTTTGACCGGATCGTGAGCCAGGTGACCCCGAACTGCATTCCGATGAGGAGGGCCAGTGCCAGCAGGGTGTCGGTGAGGGAGACGTTCTTGTCAAGGAGACCGCTGGAGAACGTCGACCCCATGGCGATGGTGATGATGAAGTCGAAGCTGTTCATCTGGGAAAGGGTCCTGTTGCCGGAGATCCGGAGCAGGGCAACCAATCCGACGTAGGAGAGGAGGCCGATGGTGAAGATCCGAAGCAGGCTTTCCCAGGATGTGAAGAAGAACATGCGTCCGCTCCTTTACCCGATGGGCGCGAGCCGCGGAGCCTTCTCTCCCGGCACCTTCGGATCGCCCTGGGGTGGGTTTGCTTTCCCCGGTCCCTTCACAGGAGTCCGATCTGGAGCTCCGGGCGGCACCGGTTGCTTATCCTTGTTCCTTTCTCGGTCTTTGTCATCGCCGCGGCCCATCGAGACCTCCGCAATCTGTTATCTATTTCTATTATATGTCGCCGGGACTTATCTGGGAAAGATTTTAAGATGAATCTTGCCGCAAGGGCTATTTTTAGGATCCCTTCATCTCCATTTGCATCTCGCGGTGGTACCATGTCTCAGTGAAAACCTTCGCAGGCCGGTCTACCAAGATGGAACGCTGGGCCCTCCTCGTGGGCCTTCGATCCCTCTTTACACCGGTGTTGGACTTCCTTTCGTTCGTCTGGCTCCTCCTCACGGTCCTCGAGCTCACCCGCGGCCTCGCACCTGGAGCCGAGCGGTTCGTCACCTTCATCTGGATCCTCTTCGGGATCCACTTCGGCGTCGAGCTCGTCGTGGCTCCTCGGAAGCTCACCTACCTTCGGCACAACTGGCTCACGGCCACCTCCCTCCTGCTTCCGGCCGTGCGGATGGTGAAGCTCTTCCGCGTCGCCAGGTTCTTCCGGACGGCGTCGCTGGTGAAAGTCCTCTCGAGCTTCAACCGGGGCATGCGGGTCCTCCGCCGGACCATCGGGAACCGCGCCTTCCCCTACGTCCTCGCCCTCAGTCTCGTGGTGATCGTCTCCGGCGCGGCTGGTGTGTCGGCACTGGAGAAGGGGCACACCGAGTACTTCGACGACTTCCCCGCCGCGCTCTGGTGGGCGAGCATGATGGTGACGACCATGGGGTCGGATTACTTTCCGAAGAGCGGCGAAGGAAGGCTCCTGGCCCTACTCCTGGCCGTCTACGGCTTCGCCATCTTCGGCTACGTCACCGCGAGCGTGGCCTCGGCACTGTTGAGAGATGAAAAGGATCCCCCGCTTCGCCGAGCCGATCTGGAGAAACTGGAAGTCGAACTCAGAGAACTCCGAACCATGTTAGGGCGCGGGGTCTCCGGAGCAGCTCCGAAATCACCGGAGCTAGCCGCCCACCCGACGGAGGAAGCTCAGCAGTAGCCGGAGGACGGCTTCGATCTCCGCTTGCTCGTTGACGTAGTACCGGGCGAGGCTCCGCTCCTGCCCCACCTTCACGGTGAGGAGCCGCGGGTTGGGTACCCGGAAGACGTCTTCGTCAGTGAGGTCGTCGCCGAAGTAGACCCCGAAGTCGTGCCGGCGTGTACGCATGAGGAGGTCCAGGGCCTGGCCCTTGTGGATGGCGGCGTCGTGGACCAAGTTCACTACTTGCTTCCCCCCGGAGATCCTCGCCCGAGGGAGATCCCGGATGACCTCGGTGATGACTTCCCGGGCGCTCTTCGAGTCCTTCGACGCCCGGTAGTGGAAAGTTAGGGAGAGGCCCTTGTCCTCGACCCGGATCCCGTGGTCTTCGAGGACTGGAAGGGACTTGGAGATCTGACCGAGCCAGGATCCGCAGTCTCTCTTAATGAGGTCCAGGTCCGCCGGGCCAAGGAGTCCTTCGCTGCCATGGTTCCCGATGAGGCAGTGGGGCTCCAGCGGAAGGAGCTTCCGGAGGTCCGAGACGCTCCGGCCACTGATGATCGCCACCGGACAGCTCCGGATGAGTTCGCCGAGGAGGCCCGCCACCTCGGGCTTCATCCTGGCGGCGTCCGGATCTTCGCAGATCGGGGCCAGGGTCCCGTCGTAGTCGAAGGCGAAGATCGTGTCGACGAGGCAGAAGGATTCGAGGATCCGCCGGTTCACCGGACTGAGGAGGTACTCCATCACCCCTCCTGCTGGAACCGGTCTTCGATCCGGCCCCGCTGCCGCATCCGGGCCGCGTCCATGAGCATCTTCCCCGCCCACCGGTAGACGTTGTTCTCCTGGACCTGGGCCCGGAGGTTCCGCATCCGCTCCTTCTGTTCGGCGATGGGCATGGTGAGGGCGGCGGCGAGGGCGGTCGCGCACTGGTCGATGTCATAAGGGTTCACCACCAGTGCTTCCGGGAGTTCCTTCGAAGCCCCGGTGAACTGGCTCAGGAGGAGCACGCCCTGCTCGTCGTCCCGCGAGCAGATGAACTCCTTGGCGACGAGGTTCATCCCGTCGTGGAGGCTGCTCACGAAGCACAGCTCCGAGCCGCGGAAGTACTTGAAGACCTCCGGTGGTTCGTGGTGCTGGACCAGGAGGACGATGGGCTGGTAACCATCGGTGGAGAAGCGCTGGTTGACCTTCATGGCGAGCGCCCGGACGTCGGCTTCGAAGTGCTGGTACTGGCTGATCGCGCTCCGGGTGGGAGCGGCGATCTGGACGAAGGTGAACTTCCCCCGCTGCTCCGGGAAGAGTTCGAGGAGCCGCTCGACGGCGAGGAAGCGCTCGAGGATCCCCTTGGTGTAGTCGAGCCGGTCCACGCCCACGCCGACGCGGACGTCGACGGCGATGTTGTTCCTCTTCCGGATCTCCATCCGGCACT
>SXUH01000305.1 GCA_005791855.1 Bdellovibrionales bacterium | reverse complement strand
GGACATCTCCCATAGAGAGTCCCTATGGCACCGATATGATCCTTCTATGCGTGGGCTTGAAGAATTGCTAAAGATCCCGCCGTGGCGGTTGTCAGAAGCTTCCGGAAGATGAACTCTTATCTAAGAACGAACCACGAGGAGGTCGGTATGGATATTCAAGGAAGCATGGAGCAGTCAAAGGGAAGCAACATGGACCAGTGTCTCCGAGACTGCATCGCCTGCTATCAGGAATGCATGGGCTGCATCCCCCACTGCCTCGCCCAGGGAGGCGAACATACGGAGCAGAAGCACCTCACGCTCATGATGGAGTGCGCCCAGGTTTGCAACGTCAGCGCCACGCTCATGCAGCTCGGCGGGAAGTTCGCCTACGAGCATTGCCAGCTGTGTGCGAAGATCTGCGAAGCCTGCGAAGAATCTTGCCGGAGCGTAGATCCCAACGACTCCATGATGCAGAGGTGTGCGGACCAGTGCCGCCGGTGCGCGGACTCCTGCAGGAGCATGGCTCACTGAGAAAGCGATTCGTGCGCCAGAGAGCTGGCGCACTTTCGTGCGAAGACCTCGCCAGCTCGTTCTCCGTGGCTTAGGTATTCCCGGCACAACCACTTTCCGGGAGCACCCATGAAATCCATCTGGACACTAGTTCTTCTTCTGGCCTCGACCGTCGCCGCCGCGAACGTCGACGTCTCCTGCCACAACATCTTCAGCTACACCAAGCAGGGCCAGTTCAACCTCAACCTCGTCAAGCAAGGGCCGATGTCGAGGGCCGGCGTCTGGAACCCGTCGTTCGTTTACCAGCGCGGACCGGATCACCAGTTCGGGACGGAGGTGGAGGGGTTCGAGCTGAAGCTCAGCTCCGTGACCTTCATCCGGGAGGTCCCGGTAGAGTTCGGAAACAAGGTGACCACCCAGCGGATCTACGCCGTCTCTTTTAAAGCGACCGCGACCGCGATCAAGGGCCTCTTCGGCCAGGACGCGGGGAGGGATTTTGGGCCGCTCGCCGGACACGTGTCGTATGCTATCTGCGTGGAGTGGGACCGGCGGTAGTTTCGCATTGATCGGGACTGGGTCGTGGGTTAGAATAGGGCTCATGACCCAGTCCATCCTCGTCGCCGAAGACTCGGAAGAAACCGCAACGCTGATCAAGTTTTCCCTGGAGAAGGCCGGGTTCCTGGTGTTCGTGGTCCCGGACGGGATCGCGGCGCTGGACTTCATCCTCACCACTCCGCCGAGCCTCCTCATCACCGACCTCCTCATGCCGGGGCTGAACGGGTTCGAGCTCATGGAGGAACTGGCCAAGCGGCAGATCAGGCTCAAGACCATCGTCCTCGCCGTTCAGAAATCCGACGAGGACATCCTCCGGGGCCTGGGCCACGGAGCCCTGGACTTCATCCAGAAACCGTTCAGCCCGCGGGAGATGGTCGCGAGGGTCAAGGGCATCCTGGCTCGGGCCTAGGAGCTTCCCTTCCGCTTCATCTCTCCCCAGACGGTCTGCTGCTTGGTGAGCTGGAGCCACAGGCCCTTGATCCGCCAGAACGAGGTCAGCTGGCGGAAGCCGAAGGTCTCGAGGAAGCCGAAGAGGAAGACGAGGCAGAACTCCGAGAGGCTACTCTGCTTCCGGAAGTACTTCTCCTCGATGAGGACCGCCATGAGGGTCATGAAGAGGCCGTAGACGATGCCGATGAGGAAGAAGAGGAGGAGGAGCTCCTGGTTGAGGATGCCGAAGGCGTACGCGAGGAGGATCGCGATCCAGTTCCCGATCTCGAAGAGCGGGCCCCAGAGCTCGACGAGGTAGAAGTAGGGGACGGCGACGAGTCCCAGCGCCCGGTACCTCCAGCTCAGGAGGTCCCGGTTGCTCAGGAGCGTGTCGGCCAGACCCCGCTGCCACCGGACCCGCTGCCGGGAGAGGGAGCCGAGTTCGAACGGGACCTCCGTCCAGCAGACGGGGTCCGGGATGAAGACGATGCGGTACGGTTCCTTCTTCGTTTCGGTGTAGTAGCGGTGGAGGCGAACCACGAGCTCCATGTCTTCGCCGATGGAGTTCTTGTTATAGGCGCCGGCCCCGAGGACGGCCTCCTTCTTGAAGAGGCCGAAGGCCCCGGAGATCACCAGGGTCGCGTTGAACGCGTTCCAGCCGACCCGGCCACAGAGGAAGGCGCGGATGTACTCCACGTTCTGCATGAGGACCAGCGGTTCCCGGGCGAGGCTGGGCCTGGTCACTCTTCCGTGGACGACCTTGCTGCCGTTGAGGAGGCGGATGGTCCCCCCGGCGGCGACGGTCTTCTCCGGGTCCTCGAAGAATGGAACCGCGATCCGCAGGAGGGCGTCCTCCTCGAGGACCGAGTCGCTGTCGACGGCGCAGAAGAGCGGGTACTTGGAGACCGCGAGGCCCGCGTTGATGGCGTCGGCTTTCCCGCCGTTCTCCTTGTCTACGACGATGACGTTCGGGTGGATCTCCGAGCGGTAGATCCCCCGGACGCGGGCGTGGGTGAGGCGCGAGTCCTGGAAGGTGTGCTCTTCGACGAGCTTGAAGTGCGCCGTGAGCTCCTCGAGGGTCCGGTCCTTGCTTCCGTCGTTGACCACCACCACTTCGAAGACCGGGTAGTTCAGGAGGAGGAAGGACTTCACCGACGCCACCACCGTGAGGGCTTCGTTGTAGGCCGGAGCGATGATGGAGATCGCCGGGGCGAAGGCCGGGGGCGTGCTCCGGAGCTCCTGGATCATGAGCGGGGTCTGGAGCTTGCTTCTCCGGATGTCCCGGTAGGCGAAGAAGAGGAGGACGAGGTAGATGGTGTTGGCGAAGGTGTAGTAGCCGATGCTGACGACGAACACCGCCTGGATGAGGGGGACGAGAAACTCCTTCACAGCGCCACCTTGAGGTAGTGGTCCACCCACTTCCGCACCAAGGGATCCGGGTCCGCCCGGAGGGCGTCGACCGTGAGGGCGAACTCCCCGGCGTTGATCATGATGAGCGAATGGAGGGCCGCGAGCTTTTCGTTGGGAGCTTCGGACCGGAGGGCGGACTTCAGGAGGAAGAGCGCCCGCGGGTCGCCGATCTTCCCGAGCGCCCAGAGGGCGATCTCCCGGGACTCCCGGCTCTCGGTCTGGTTGGCCAGGGTGATGATGAGGGGCACCGCCTCGATCACGCGGTTGTCCCCGAGGACCTTGAGGATCACGGGCCAGAGCGGGACGCACTTCTTCTTCTCGAAGCACTCGAGGACGAGGGAGCGGTGGTTCTTCAGCAGGCGGGAGATGATCTCGTGGCGGGTGGAGTGGTTGATCTCGAGGTCCACCAGGGCGTGGATGAGGTCCCAGGCCTCGGAGGCCCGCCGGGTGAGGGAGAGGTTCTTGAAGGTGATCTGGCGGATGGCCGGGTTCCGGTCCCGCAGGAGCCGGTGGAGGTGCTTCATCCCGAGGCAGAGCTTCCACTGGTCGAGGCGGACGAGGGCGGCCAGCCGCACGTGCCAGATGAGGGAGGTGAGCTCCCGGAGGTCCTTCTCCCAGAAGCCGTACCTCTGGTAGAGCTCCTTGAGGAGCACGAGCTCCGCTCCCTTGGTCACGAAGACCAGGTCGAGGATCGCGTCCCGGAGGTAGGTCCGGTGGAAGGCGGGGACCTTCGGCGGCGGCGACTCCGGATCGACGATGTGGGTGATGAGCCACTGGGTGAACTTCTTGTGCTGCTTGCTTCTAATCCGCGCTTCCAGCTTGTTGGTGAAGATCGTCGCGAAGGTGTAGGCGAAGAAGAAGGCGATGAGGCCCGAGGCCAAAAGGAAGATTGCCGTCACGGCCTGGGTGACGTAGGAGAAGTGCTCGATCCCGAAGATCCGGGAGACCTGGTGAGTGAAATTGTGAAAATAATTCATGAAACCTTTCGGTTAGTCGCTATAATCTTAGCATGACCCGGACCGTTAACAACCGAGGACGTCTTGTACTACCTTTTCGTTGCCATCCTACTATTCTCGTCAGCTACCTCCCGCGCCCATGAAGTCTTCCTCTCGACCCAAGTGGTTGATATAAAAAAACAGAACGTCACGGGGAAGCAGGTGGACGCCCTGGCGAAGGCGACGGTCTCGGAGAAGTTCGAGGCCGGGCTGCAGGCGACGTACCTCGAGCGCTTCAACTTGTTCGAGAAGCGTGCCGGGGCCTTCGTGATCTACCGGCCGAAGACGGGCGTCTCCCTAGAGCTCAAGCACCTGCGGGGCCGGGAGAACGAACTCCTCCCAGAGACGCAGACCTCCTTCGCGGGCTACTTCTCCATCGGCGACGGGATCACGCCCTTCGTCTCCTTCACCGACGCCCGGTACTCGGCGACGACGGTCAACTACGTGCGGCTCGGGACGGAGATCGAGAAGCTCCGGAACATCATCCTCATCCCGCAGGTGATGTCGGGGAGGGCGACGTTCCGGTCTCCGGCGGAGACGGAGGAAATCTACGCCTACGGCCTGCGGGCGGTCTACTACCGGGAAGAAAAGTTCTCCGTCTTCATCTTCGGTTCCCGGGGGCGGGAGGCGTCGCAGGGGGTGATCGGGGTGTCGAACATCCTCGTCTCCACACGGTCGGGGGGGATCGGAGGGAGCTACTTTCTGACGAAGGGACTGAAGGCGGAGCTCGTAGTGGATCACACGGACTACGAGGAGCTGGGGAACCAGTTCGTGACGACGGCGTTCAATCTGCAGTGGGTGTTCTAAGTCATCAGTTTTTCTAATAGAATAATAAAAACAAAGGATTTTACTAATTGTAGCATTTTGCCTATAAGCTCCGAAGATTTTTCCAACCTAAGGAGTTTCTATGAAAATCACCACGCTTCTTCTCTCAAGCCTCTTCTCCCTCAGTTCCATGGCCGCCGAAATCGTCTGCTTCAACCCGCGGATCCAGGACAGCCAGATCACCGCGACCTTCCGGTCCAACCCGCAGAACAACGACGTCTTCGTCCTCCTCGGACTTCCGCAGGGCGAGTTCGGCTCGCGGACGGCCTGGGGCTTCTGCGCCGCCGAGGAAGACTCCCGGGAGCTCTCGCTCCGTTGCGACCAGGTCGTCCTTTCCAGAGGGAAGGTATACTTCGCCCGGCTCGACGGGAACGTCGCGACGGTCGCGAAGGACGGGAAGATCCTCGCGCGGATTCCGTGCTTTAAGAAGAACTAGGATTTCGAGAATTATTTCCCCGCCAGTCGCAGCAGCTCCGCGCAGGTCGCTTCGAGGTAGGCGGGGTCCACTTCCTTGTGGAGCCCCGTCTGCACCTGCCGCCCGAGGACGTTCATCCCGATGTAGGAGAGCTGCAGGCGCATGCTCGTGAGCACTCCGGATCCGTGGCCCGCGCTGTAGGTTCCGATCAGCGCGGGCTTCCCGTTGAAGGTCTCCCGCCAGTTCTTCGTCGACCGGCTCACCCAGGCGATGAAGTTGCTGAAGACCGGAGGCGCGCTCCCGTTGTACTCGGGGGCGAGGAAGACGAAGCCATCGACGGCCAGGGTTTCCTTTAGCGGAGCGATGAGGGCCGCCGCCTGGTGGAGCGCCTCGGACCGCGAGGTGTAGAGCGGGAGGCTTAGCTCGAGGAGATTGACCGTCGTCACCTCGGCGCCGTGACGACCGAGGGCTTCGGAGATCTTCTTCGAGAGCTCCAGGTTCTTCCCCTCCGAACTAATGACGATGGTGATCTTCATTTCCTTCCTACCTATCCGTTCTTTTGATACTCAGCCTGGGCCCGGTGCCCGATGACGTCGAGGACCGGAACCTCCGCGTCCGCGAACTCCGAAGCGATCTCCTCTCCGGTCACCAGATCCTCCGGCGTGTCGTTCCCCGGGAGGAGCTTCGCCGTCACCGTGAAGAGCCTCGTCATCGTCTCCGGGAAGAAGTGGTGGAGCTCGATGAGCGCCTTCGCCGGGAGGCCCAGCACCTTGAGGGCCCGCTTCTCCTTCATCGCCCGGATCGTCCCCCGGGCCGCGCTCGCCGCACTGATGGTCACCCCGGGCGTGCTCGAGATCGCCGAGAAGATCTTGAACGACCACTTGTTGTCTTCCTGGAAGAGGGCGTTGACGTAGGACCCGGTTCGCATGAGCCCCGGCACGATGGTGGTCACAAGGATATTGTGCTGCTTGAGCTCGGCCGCGATCCCCTCGGAGAATCCCACGGCGGCGAACTTCGCGGCGCTGTAGGGCAGGAGGTGCGGGATGCTCACCTTGCCGCCGACGGAGGTGATGTTGACGAGCTGGCCCCGGCCCCGCGCCTTCATGTGCGGAAGGACTGCGAAGGTGGTGTTCACGATTCCCCAGTACATGACGTCCATGGCGTGGTGGTAGTCGTCGAAGGTGAAGCCCTCCATGGGAGCGACCATGATGATCCCGGCGTTGTTGATCACGACGTCGACGCCGCCGAAGTGGTCGATGGTCTTCGCGATGAAGCTCTCCACCTCTTCTCTCACCGAAACGTCACAGCGCTCGACGAAGACCTGGGGGAATTTTTCTTTCACGTCATTCAGGTCGGCGACGTCCCGGGCGCAGATGGCGAGGCGGCAACCTTCCTCTAGGAGCTGGCGCATGAGCTCGAAGCCCAGCCCCGTGGTGCCGCCGGTGATGAGGATAACTTTGTCGTTTAGATTCTCGCGAGTTGCGAGGTCGATGAGCTTCTTCCCGACGAGGGCCGCGCCCAGGAATCCAAGTAGATTGGTCTTCTTCATAGATACCTCCGATGCTCACTTTCATGCAAGAGCCAGGCCTTTCCTTTCTATTCTTGAGGAAACTAATGTAGCATCATACATCGGGGGACAAATGGAACACGCACATGACGCTAGCCAACACGCGAGCAGCGGCTTCTGGTGGAACGATCTCGTCACATATTTTTCCGAAGCAGATTTCATGCCCCACGGGCACTGCTATCTCTGGAAGCCGGGTCTCGTCACCGTCCACGTGACCTCGGACTTCCTCATCGGAACCGCCTACCTCGTGATCTCCGTCACCCTGTACTGGTTGATCCGGAAGATCAACCTCGGCTTCAACCGGATCGTTTTGTGCTTCGGGGTCTTCATCGGGGCGTGCGGCTGGACCCACTACAACGAGATCTGGAACCTCTAGTACTCCGACTACTGGTACAGCGGCGGAGTGAAGGTCATCACCGCCGTCGCCTCCGTCGGAACCGGCGTGTACCTCTGGAAGCTCCGCCATCCGATCCTCACCGTGGCCGAGGCGGCGAAGCTCTCCGAGCAACGCCGCCTGGACCTGGAGGCCCTGACCCAGGACCTCGAACAACGAGTCGCGGAGCGGACCGAGGCCCTCGCGAGGAGCGAAAGTCAGTTGAAGCTCATCACCGACTCCCTGCCGGTGCTCATCGCCTACGTCGACCGCGATGAACGGTACCGGTACGCCAACGCCACCTACACCGAGTGGTTCGGCATCTCTCCCGAGGGGATGAGAGGGAAGACAATCCAGGAGTTCATCGGGGAGGAGTCTTACCCCAAGCTCGAGCCCTACATCAGACGGGCCCTCGGAGGCGAGAAGCTCGAGTACCGGAGCTCGCTCTTCGCGAAGGGATCGCAGATCACCGTTAGGATCTCCTACCTCCCGGACCTCGACCAGAACCAGAATGTGCGAGGCTACGTCGCGCTCATCGAGGACGTCACCCAGCAGGACCAGTTCGACCGGGAACGCGAGGGGCTGGTGCGAAGGCTCCAGGACGCTGTCCTCGCGAGAGACGAGTTCCTCTCCATCGCCTCCCATGAGCTGAAGACCCCGCTCACCACCCTCTCGCTCCACACGCAGACGATGCGACGGTCTGCTGCGAAAGGAGACGAGAGCGTATACTCCAAGGAGAAGATCGACCGCCTCCTCGACCACAACATCCGAGACGTCAAACGCCTGGCCCGCTTAGTGGACGACATGCTAGACATCTCGCGGATCTCCACCGGAAAGCTCCACATCGAACGGGAATCCGTCGACCTCTGCCAGCTCATCACCGACGTCACGGAACGGATGGGGGCCCAGTTCCAGAGCGCGGGGGTCGCATTCAGAATCATCCAGTGCCACCAGAGCATTGGCGAGTGGGACAAGTTTCGGATCGAGCAGGCGCTGGCGAACCTCCTAACCAATGCCCTGAAGTACGGAGCGAAGAAACCGGTGGAGCTCCGGCTCGAAGATTCCCCGGACTCGGTCCGGGTGTCCGTGCGCGACCAGGGCACAGGGATCGCCAAAGAAGACCATGCCCGAATCTTCGACCGCTTCGAGCGAGCGATCTCGGCGAGTGAGGTCAGTGGCCTGGGACTCGGGCTCTACATCTCCGCGGAGATCGTCCGCGCCCACGGCGGGAGGATCTGGGTGGAGAGCGAACCCGGCCAGGGAGCGACCTTCACCTTCGAGCTCCCGCGCACCAGTTAGTTCCGGCGATGGCCCTTACGGAACCTGAACCACGGCCGGCGCTTCTACCTTGCTCCGGTTCATCAGCGCGTACATCGGCACTCCGCTCAGAGCGATGAGGACGGAGATGAGCGCGTCCACGGGCTGCTGGGAGGCCATGGAGAAGCAGATGTAGAGCGAGCCGGCGCAGGCGACCGCCGGGACCACCGGGTAGAGGGGAACCTTGTACTCACCCTTGGCCGGTTTGCCGTAGGTCTTGCGGGTCTTCACGATGCCGAAGAAGACAGACGCGTAGAAGAGGTACATGATGAACATCGCCAGATCCGTGATGCGGTCCGGGTTGAGGAGCACGATCATGAGCATGGCGATGGAAGTCTTGAGCAGGATGGAGTTCACCGGCGTCTTGAGCTTCGGGTGGAGGAGGGCGAAGACCTTCGCCTGAGGGAAGGCCCCCCGGAGGGCCATGGCGTACGGGACGCGGGTCATGGTGAGGATGTTCCCGTTGAGGCAGCCGAAGATGGAGACCAGGATGCCGAGGGCGAGGGCCGATCCGCCGATGGTCCCGAAGAGGGTGGTGGCCGCGACCGCAGCGGTCTTCTCATTGAGGGTCGCGATCTCCTGAACCGGGACCACGTGGAAGAGGGCCATGTTCACCAGGAGGTAGGCGGCCATGACTCCGACCAGGCCCAGGACGATGGCCTTCGGAAGATTCTTCGAGGGGTTCTCGAGCTCGCCGGCGAGGTTCGCCACCTGGACCCAGCCGTCGTAGGCCCAGAGAGTCGCGAGGATGGCCACACCCATTCCTGCCGTCGGAGCTACGGCACCCGAGAGAGCGACGTCGAAGATCGGGGCGTCTCCCATCGCCATGCCAGCGGCGGCGATGAGGATGATGGGAATGAGCTTAATGAAGGTCGTGACGTTCTGGATGATCGCCCCGTAGGCCGTGGAGTACGCACTCACACCCGCGAGGAGGAGAAGGGTCGCCAGAGCGATGGGCCTGATCGAGGTCTCCGGAGAGAGGCCAATGAACTGGCCAAGTAGAGACGCGAAGTAGAGGCTCAGAGCACTCATGAGGGCGGGGCCGTAGATGAGGGACTGGACCCAGCCGCAGACGAAGCCCCAGGTCTTCCCGTAGAGCTCTTCCATGTAGACGTAGATCCCACCGGTCTTGGGGATCCGCGAGGCGATCTCGGCGAGGGTCAGGCCTCCGGCAAGAGAGATGAGTCCACCGATGGTCCAGGCGAGGAGGGCGGAGTTGGAGTCTCCGGCGGCCACGAGGACCCGGCCCGGTTTGACGAACACGCCGGAGCCGATCACGCAGCCAACGACGACGGAGATGGCGGTCCAGATCTTTAACTTTGGAGTCTGAGTAGACATACTGTATCTGCTGGTTTCGGGTTTAGGAATCCAGCAGATACTAGCACAGTCCAAAGACGGGGTGGGAAACCGGGAACGAGCTTTGTACTAATTACAGGCCAGGACTAGTGGACCCGCGTGCTCATGCGGAGTCGGCGTGCCACTTCCCCCGGGGTAAAGCAGAGCATCTGTTTCATCTTCTCCACTCGCAGGTTCAGGTCGGCGATGAGGAAGTTTGAGATCTTAGACGGTCCCGCGGCCCTCGGTTCGACGTGGAGGAAGGCCGTGTTGGTATCGCTCGAGTGGCAGCCGGTGCAGGTCTGGATCGAGAAGTTCCTCCGGGCCGATCGGATGGCCGGGTTCGGATCGTTTGCAAGAGACGGTGCCCAGCTCCTCGGGGCGTGGCCGGTCCCACCGATGGTCCGGAGGGGAACGACGTGCGCACCGGCGTTGATGGTTTCCGCGTTCAGGCGAATCCAGTTGGCGAGGTCGGGTGAATCGACGAAGGCTTCGTCCGGCATCTGTTTGGTGGGTGAGCTCTCGAGGTGGCCATTCAGACCCAGGGTGAACTCCCGCATCTGCCAGGTCGGCCCGAAGACGATCTCGTTGGTCCGGACTTGGTTGATGGTCCCCGGACGAGCGAAGGCGCCCGTGATCTTCTCCAGGGCCTGGTTGAAGGATTCGCCAAAAGGAATGTTCCCGAGCTGGTGCCAGGTCTTGGCCCAGGCGATCACGGGGACCGGGTTATTGAACTGGGAGACCGGAAGGACGAACTCGAAGATCACGGTGAAGGGGAGGGGTCTCCCCTGAGGATCGAGGAGACCGTAGACGAAGCGACCTTCACCCGCCGGAGCGCTCGAGAGATCGACCCGGTTGACGATGGCGAGCAGACGGAAGGGTGCCCTACTCATGTCGAGCTTGCCGTTAGGGAGTTTAGGCCACCCGTTGATGAGATTATTCACGGTGGGCCTTGGCTCGACCGCGAATCCGTTAACGGTTTGCTTCGTGGTCCACTCCTGGAGCCAGTGGAGAGTGAAGTCGGAGAGGTCGTGCTTGTGAGCGTTCAGCACCGCCATGATGTGGGCGAAGCTCCAGACTCCTCGGGTTGCTCTCGGATCATCCACCACGGATGGGTCGACGATGAGGAGTTCTTTCTGCTGGTTGATAGTGATCGAACAGGTTTGTGAGTGTGCTGGTGTCAAAAATAAAACACTCATGACTAAGACTAGAAGTTTCATGCTGCTCCGGTAGGTAAAAATTTGAATGCTATTTTCTACTACAACTGGAGCAGATTTTTTTCTTAATATTTCTTATAAATTCCTACTTGTCGCTCAGCGGGAAGTATTTTAACTTCTTTCCCAAAGTGAGGCACAATGAAATCTCTATCGATCCTTTTACTGGTTCTCTACTCTAGTTTTACCTTTGGAAAAACTCCGTACCTGGATTCTCTTGAGGAGAAACTCAAAGTTAACAACTATGCTTCCATCGACGCATTCCTCGGAAGTTTGCCTAAAGAGTTTCTATCGACCTACTCTTTGGTGTACAGCTCTAGGAGCTTACAAAGCGCATCGCCTCTAAAACCCCGTGTCATTCTCCGCACCCCCGATAATCAATTCTACATGACCTTCAATGATGGAAATGGCTCCAGACCCGGAGACAAAGACATCGAGATCATCGAAGCCTATGGTCTCAATGCTCCAACTTTTGCAACCATTTCCTGGCAATCAGGCAAGCCGGTTCTTAACAAGAACCCGACCAACTGCTTCACCTGCCATAAGGGTGTTCCGGTCATGGACGAGTACCCCCACTGGCCCGGGTTCTACGCTTCGAGCGCGAACGGAGGCCTGTATGGGAAGAAGGCCGGCTCGAGTAAACTCTCGAAGTTTGAATTCGAGGAGAGGTACCTCGAAGAGTTTAAGAAAGAGGCGCCGAAGCTTTCGAACTATCGCCACCTGGTGGACCTCGCAAGCAAGGACCTGTTCTTCTTCGAGCGGCAGAACGCCAACCTCGACATCGTCGTCCACGCCCAGCTCGAAGAGCGGCACTCGAAGCAGATCTACGAATCCATCACCACCGTGGAAGAGTTAAACGAGGCGTTCGTCTCCTCCTTCCCCTTCACAACCACGGACTGGGTGGAGGTCTTCCGCTCGAAGACCGATCCGACCCGGCAGGACTTCCTGACGGAAGAGAAGTACAAACCGTACCGGGATTTCCGCGCGAGCTACCTGAAGGACTACGAAGCCGCCGCGGCCTCGAGTGCCCAGGCCCGGTTCGAGAGATTCAGAGACCACGTGGCCAAGTTCGGCACGGATGCGGACAAGACAAATTTTCTCGTGGTCTACCCGTACGCACGGCTCGACCTCTGGAACCCGGCCCACGTTCCCTATCCTCCGGTCAGGTCCGATCTCGGGCTGCCGGGCCCGCACATCATGAACTACTCGACCCTCATCGCGGCCTTCCGGGAGCCGTCCCTCTACTACCACTACTGGCGGAAGACCCATCCGGCCGCGGAGACCCTGCCGTTCACCACGGAACTCCCGAAGAGCGAAGTGAAGCACATTGGGGGAAATACCATCCCGCTCCTCCTCTCGAGCTACGTCCTAGGCTACTCGTCCACGCCGACCCAGAGTAACCCCGGGGGAGGGGATTTCTCCCAGGCCCCGAGGAACTTCCGCGACTTCACCGAGCTCTACGACTGGGTCGCCGAACCACTCAAGAGGTTCACCTGGGCGGAGTTTGAAAAGTACCCGGACATGAAAAAGCAGATCGACGAGATCCAGAAAGGGTACCTGGAGATCATTTCCACCTTCCCGGCCCCGAAGCCGGCTGGCGCGGAAACCTTCCTGCAGCTGAAGTCCTGGTCTCCGGAGAACCGGGCCAAGCTTGAGGAGATCCTCGTGGAGCTCGCCAAAGAAGCCAAGAAGAAGTAGGTCGCATGAGAAAGAACATCAGCTCCGGCTCCCAGTACGAAGAACCCATCGGGTTCTCGAGGGCCGTCCGGATCGGAAACCAGGTCGCCGTCTCCGGAACCGGGCCGATTCCAAGACCCGGCGAGACGCTGGACTACGATGACGTCTACGCGCAGACCAAGCTCTGCCTCCTCATTATGCTAGAAGCGATCGAGAAGGCCGGGGCGACCAGAGACCAGGTCATCCGGACCCGCATCATGCTCACCGACGCCTCCACCTGGAAGGAGGCGGCCCGCGCCCACGGGGAGGTCTTCACGGCCATCCGTCCGGCGTGCACCTTCGTCGAGGTCAGGGGCTTCATCGACCCGAGGTGGAAGGTCGAGACGGAAGCGGACTGCGTGATCTTCTAGCGGTTCTCTCCACGCTGACGCCGAAGGTTGCAGAACCTCTCGTCCAGCGCCCAGATGGTGTTCACCGGGCTCCCGTCCGTGGAGATCTTCCGACAGTTCCCGCTGCCGTCGTAGCCGTAGTTCCGGGGAGCTTCGCAGTACTTCTCCTCCAGCGCCCAGATGGTGTTCACGAGTGCGCCGTCGAAGGCAACCTTGCGGCAGTTTCCGCTCGAATCGAAGCCGAAGTTCCGATCGCTCGAGCAGAGCTTCTCCTCCATCCCCCACGTGGTGTTCACGAGGGTGCGGTCGACGGAGAGCTTGCGGCAGTTGCCGCTTCCGTCGAAGCGGTAGTTCCGAGGGGAGCTACAGAGTTTTTCGTCGACGCCCCACGTGGAGTTCACCAGGGTTCCGTCTACGGCGATCTGGCGACAATTTCCGCTCGAATCGTAGCCGTAGTTGCTTCTCTGGGCGATGGCCGGCACGGACACGGCGACGGCGATGAAAACGAGGGCTGGGTACTTCATATGGGTCTCCTTAAGACAGCAGAATCTACGATTAAATTTTTCCATTGGCCAAGGTGCATTTTGCCACCAAGACCATACTGCGCAACTAACAAATCCCTACCCGCCGATGTAAAAATAATACAAACCT
>SXUH01000304.1 GCA_005791855.1 Bdellovibrionales bacterium | reverse complement strand
GTCTCGGCGGAGATATGTGGTTTCAAAGAATCTTTCGGGTAGGGGAGTTCGGGTAGTACGTGTTCCATGTTGGGCCTCCTTTGATTTCCACTCTAGGCTAGGCGTGTGCCCAGAATCACGTCAATAAAATAGCCCCGTGTCATGGTTGACATTAATCCGACTGGAGGTGACACTTTTTTGAAATGAAATACCTAATCATCCTGGCGCTCCTGAGCGCCTGCGCGACTCGGAAGAATGAAGCCGAGCTCTCCGACACCGCCAAGGGCGTTCCCGAGTGGGTCTACTCTCCCTACGACTTTTGTAAGGAATCCGCCGAGCTCTGTGCCACCGGCGAAGCGCGGAACTACTCCGCCGCCGACGCCGAGGCCAAAGGAAACTTAGCGAGCATCTTCGAGGTCAAGATCAAGTCGGACCTGAAGATCAACTCCAAGTCAAACGCCGCCTACCCGTGGGCTTCGAAGGTGAACCAGGAGGTCGACCAGTCCATCGCCCAGAGCGTGGACCAGATCCTCGAGACCGTGCAGATCCGGAAGCGCTTCAAGGACAAGAGCCTCTCCTATTCCCTCGCGTCCCTGGACCGGGTGAAGGCGGCCGAGCTCCTCGGGGAGCGGATCCGGAAGCTCGACCGGGAGCTCGAGGTCCTCTGGCAGCGGCGCCAGCGCTCGAACCTGCGGAAGGTCTTCAAGAAGTACCTCGAGCGCGAACGGCTCAACGAGCGCTACTCCATCGTTGAAGGAAACGGTCTGGTATCGAAGCTCACCTTCAAGGACATCCTCGCCTGGCGGGACGAGCGGCGGGCCCCGGAGCCCGTGAGCCTCCAGGTGGGCCAGGCCCCGGACTGGCTGGTGGAGAAGCTCAAAGAGCTACTCACGGAGTCCGGTTTTAAAATTGTGAAGACAGACGCTACGAAAATCCTCACTCTCAATGTAGAATCGATTAAGGAATTCCTAAACGTCGAAGGCTTCGAGAAGTACACCTTCACCCTCCACCTGGGCAGCCAGCTCGGGAAGGAGAAGTACAAGGTGATCTCGGTCTCCGAAACCGTGAGCGGCCGGACCCAGGCCGACGCGCTGGCGAAAGTGAAGAGCTATTTCAATGACTACATCGAAGACCACCTATCAGACCTCCACCTGGATTAAAAAAGGGGCTCCTATGCTGCGACTCATGTCCTTCGTCCTCCTTCTTTCCTTCGGCGTCTCGTGCGCGAGCAAGAAGAAGCTCACCGAGATCGACAACTCGAAGACCATCGCCCGCGACTTCGAAGTCCGCGACGCCTCCTCCACCATCCGCCCGGGCTGGATCGAAGACGCCCAACAGTGGGCCGAGCAGGAGAAGATGGACACGGACAAGTACCGCTACTTCTCCTACGAGACCGAGGCCAAGGTGAACCGCGAGATCGCCTGCAACCTGGCCAAGGCCAACGCCCGCACCGACATCGCCGCCGAGATCACCACCTTCATCCAGAAGTCCCTCGGAGCCTCCGAGGAGGGCCGGGCCGCCATCGACGCCAACAACCCGAAGACCCAGCCGCTGCGGGAGTTCGTCCAGAACACCCTCGCCGAGCGGGTCCAGTCGCTCATCAACGGCGCCGCCGTGATCAAGACCTACTGGGAGAAGCGGAACTACCTCGTCCGCATGGGCGCGAAGAAGGACTACATCGGCTTCACCTGCGCCTCCCTCATCCGCCTGGAGAACACCCGGCTCAAGGCCGCGGTGGACAAGGCCACGGAGGAGGTCGAGAAGAAGGCCGACGACGAGTCGACGAAAGACAACGTGAAGAAAGCACTAGATAACCTCGGCGAGGACTTCGTGAAGGCCCGCCAGGGTGAAGTTTAAGGAGAACCTATGAAATTTTTGGTAACCGTCCTCACCGCCTCCCTCCTCGCCACGTCCTGCGGGAGCTTCAAGGCCAAGCGCGTGGACTCCCGGGAGTCCGACGAGAAGGGCCTGTCGATCACGGACAACTGGATGAGCGCGGACACCACCCAGGCCGTCTCGGACATCCTCAAGCAGATGAAGAAGCACCCGGGCTACGCCAAGATGAAGGCTCGCCACGGGACGCCGAAGATCTTCATCGCCGAGGTCCAGAACGAGACCTCCGAAGCCTACTTCCCGATCGGGGACATGAACGACGAACTCCTGAACGAACTCTCCCTCTCCGGCGAGTTCGAGCTCGTCGACAACAAGGCCCGGGAAGCGATCCTGAAGGAGATCACCTACCAGAACGACGGGATGGTCGACCCGGCCACGGCCAAGAAGATCGGCAAGCAGACCGGCGCGGACGTCCTGATCTTCGGGAACGTCTACATGAAGCCGGAGAAGCGGGACGGGAAGACCATCAAGGAGTACTCCGTCAACATCCGCATGACCGATCTCGAGAAGGCCACCGAGCTCCTCCGAACCAGAACGAAGGTCTTCAAGTACTCTGAGAAGTCTTCGATCGGATGGTAAGACCCCGGCTCCTCATACTACCTCTGTTGTTCATCCTGGGGGCCTGCGCCTCCAAGATGAACAATCAGATGAAGGCCTACCGGGACGCCTACGGCGCCGGTGACATCCGGAAGGCCGAGGAGCTCCTCGAGAAGAGTGGCTTAAAGAAGGAAAAGAACAGCACCCTCCTCTGGCACCTGGAGAAGGGGACCCTCGCCCTCGCGAAGAAAGACGAGGACGACGCCATCAAGCACCTCCAGACGGCCATCGACCTCATCGACCAGCTCTACACCACGAAGCTCGGCTCGAAGGCCGCGACCCTCCTCATCAACGACGCCTCCGACGAGTTCTACGGCGCCAACTACGAGCGCTCCTACGCCCACTACTTCCTGGCGAAGGCCTACTACCAGCGCTACGAGAAGCACCTGAACAAGCTCGACCTCCAGGGCGCGCGGGGGACCATCCTCGCCTGGGACTCGTACTTCGCCGACCTCCAGCGGTCCGCACCCAAGTCCCTCTACCAGACCGACCTCATGCTCAAGGTCTTCGGGGGCGCGGTCCACGAGGTGAGCGAGATCAAGAACGACAAGCAGATCGCCCTCCAGCTCTACAAGGACGCGCTGAAGATCCTGGACCAGCAGGGCGGGATCTTCTCCCTCTTCAACCGGAGGCACGTCGACTACATCAAGGCCTACGAGGCCGCGCTCAAAGACGGCAGGGCCCCGCCCGCCGAGCTCTACGAGAAGACCGGCGCGTACGCGGACCTCCGGAACCATCTCCACTACAAGATCCTCGCCCTCACCAAGGAGATCCGGACCTCGGACTTCAAGACCATGGTGAAGTTCCTCAAGGCCCCTGACGCCATCGTGAAGAAGGCCTCCGCCGATCGCACCAACGTCGTCGTGGTCCTCGAGGAGGGCCTCATCCCATCCAAGGTGGGCAAGCCCTTCAACTTCGGCCTCAGGGGCGCCGCCAACGCGGTCAAGAACCCGGCCGCGAAGGCCTTCATCGCGACCGTGGGCGCGGAGCTCGTCACGGCTTTCGCCATGAACACCCTCGGGATGATGCCGACGCAGACCGCGAACCCCGGGAGCTTCTTCTTCGCCCACGACGTCACCCGCCTCGCGGTCCAGGAAGCCGCCATCGAGTTCGAGCTCCCGATGATCGAAGCGGTCCCGGTGGTGCAGCGGCAGGAGCTCTTCGTCCTGAACGACAAGGGTGTGGTGGTCGACCACGGGCCCCTCCCGGTGGTCTCCGAGAACGGCGACATCGCCCGGGTGGTCCTCGAGGAGGACGTGGTTTCGAAGTACGTGAAGACCGGAACCCGGGTCGCCGTCCGGCACCTCGTCGCCATCGTCGGGGCCATGCAACTCTACCAGAGCCTCAACCGCTCCAACCAGAACGACTTCCTCGCCAAGACCGCGGCCATGGCAACCTACGTGGGGGCCTCCAAGGGCCTCGCGGCCCTGGAGAAGGCGGACACCCGGCACTGGAGGACGCTTCCGCAGGCCCTGCGCATGACCGAGCTCAAGCTCGCTCCCGGGAAGTACCAGCTCGCCATCGCGGCCTACGACGGGGAGAAGGTGCCCCAGGCGCCGTCGAAGATCCTCGGGCACATCGAGGTGAAGACCACCGGCAAGTCCCTCCATACACTCCAGCTGATCCGGAACTAGGATACCGCACGCTTTCCGTCGGGTACCACTAGCTCAGCTTCCGTCCTAAAAATCCCCAGCAAATTACCCTCAGAACTTTCTTAAGGTTTCCGAGAAGTACTCCAATGAAGTACCTACTCACCATCGTCCTGTCCACCATCTCGTTTAACCTCTCGGCCGTGGAAGAAAAGCACATCCACACCGAAGGCCAGACCACCACCGCCCGCACCTGGATGGACTACACGTCGAACGAAGAACTGAACCTGAAGCGGCTCTTCGAGCTCCTGGGCCGCTCCACCACCGGCGAGAAGCTCATCAGGGAAGCGACCTACAAGGCCTCCCGGGTCGGCCAGACCATCTTCGACGTGGTGAAGGTCGGCGAGGGGTCTCTCACGGACACGACCCTCGTTCGGAAGTTCAGCCCGCACTCTCCCGAGCACGTGATCTACGAGTCCCGCTCGGTGGTGTACCTGAGCCGGCACCTCACCTGGGACGACGCGCTCCTGGACCTCGCCCACGAGCTCACCCACTTCGTCTACCGGGAGGGCTTCAACCCGTACGCGGAAACCTTCAACGCCAAGGACTTCATCAAGAGCACCATCGAGGGCCAGGGCGGAGAAGTGCAGGCCTTCCTCACCGAATGCCGAGTACTCAAGGAACTCTTCTCCAGCAAGGTCCAGTCGCGCTCGAACTGCCAGAAGATTGTGGACGACCTCGGTCAGCCATCCTACAGAAAAGCAGTGGAATTATTTTATCATGTAGGCTCATACTACAATTCCTTCCACGGCCAGCTTAGCAAGCGCAGCATCGCTAGCTCATTTTCAGACCTAAAACCTGAAAAAATAAATTTTGTTTCCTCGGCTTACGGAGTTCCTTATCCACTAGCTGCGTTAATGGAATTCGACTTGGTCATGTCAAAGGTATGTGAGAACGATAAGAAGCGCTTAGCCTATATGCAGCAAGGACCTAAGCGAGGTAGCAATGACCGGGCCCCCGCTTCGGTCAATCCACAGACCCGGATCATGGAATCTTTCTCCTCCCGTTGTAGCGGAAAATAGCCTCATTTTATTCCCCAGAACATCTCCTGAAATGATTGAAATTCCACACTCTAAAGAGTAAAACTAGGGTTGTCATTTTATCTCAATGTAACTGGAGTCTCCCATGCAAGATGGTGTTGTTCTAACGACCCTGGATGATTTTTTAAACTGGGGAAGAAAAAACTCTCTTTGGCCCATGACCTTCGGCCTCGCCTGCTGTGCGATCGAGATGATGGCCACGGGTGCTTCGAAGTACGATCTTGAGCGATTCGGTTGCGGAGCCTTCATGGCGACACCGCGGAGATCCGACCTCATGATCGTCGCCGGAACGGTGACCCTCAAGATGGCATCGCGGGTGAAAGTTCTCTACGAACAGATGGCCGAGCCGAAGTACGTGATCTCCATGGGCTCCTGTGCGAACAAGGGCGGGCCCTACTGGCAGTGGGGCTACCACGTGCTCAACGGGGTCGACGAAGTGGTTCCCGTGGACGTCTACGTTCCGGGCTGTCCGCCGCGGCCCGAGTCTCTCATCGAAGGGGTGATGACTCTGCAGAAGAAGATCGCCAACGAACGACTCCTCAGAAACAAATGGGTGAAGCATGCATAACGAACTCGTCGACCTCATCAATAAGAACGTCCCGGGTGCTTCGGCGACCTTGAACGCGGCCCCGGACGCGAAGTCCGACTCCACCATCAGCGTGGACGCGAACTCGATCTTCAAGGTGGTCCAGTTCCTCCGAGACAACACCACCATGCCGTTCAACGCCCTCCAGTGCATCAGCGGCGTCGACTACCTCGACTACATGGAGGTCTGCTACGTCCTCGGGCACTTCGACGTGAACGCTCCGCGGGACCTCATCCTCAAGGTGAAGGTCACCGACCGAGTCAACGGGAACCTCGACTCCGTGGTCTCCGTCTACCCGGCGGCGAACTTCCAGGAGCGCGAGGTCTTCGACATGTTCGGGATCCGCTTCAACAACCACCCGGACCTGCGCCGGATCCTCTGCCCGGACGACTGGCAGGGCTGGCCCCTGCGCAAGGACTACGTGGCGCAGAAGTACTACGCCGACATGGAAGTCTACCCGGACGGGAAGATGAACTTCGAGGACCGCGAGTTCATCGTCCGCCAGGACATGATCAAGAAAGCACAACTAGCAGCAGCTAAGAATTAAGGAACTCCTCTATGCAAAGCCGTTGGGACATCGGTGAACCAGAAGCGCCGACCATTAATAAAGAAACTGAACAGCTAAAGTCAGAGCTCCTGACGTTGAACATGGGCCCGCAGCACCCGGCGACCCATGGAGTTCTCCGCATCGAGATCTGGACCGACTCGGAGATCGTGGCCCACGCGATCCCGCACCTCGGGTACCTCCACCGCTGCATGGAGAAGCACTCCGAGAACATGGACTACCGGGGAGTCATTCCGTACGTCGACCGCCTCGACTACCTCGCCGCCATGAACATGGAGTGGGGCTACGTCATGGCCGTGGAGAAGATGCTCGGCACGGAGGTCCCGCGCCGCGCGGAGCTCCTCCGGATCGTCACGGCCGAGCTCCAGCGGATCGCCTCCCACCTCATGGCCTTCGGAACCTACGCCATCGACCTCGGGGCCTTCTCTCCGTTCCTCTACGCCTTCGACATGCGGGAGAAGATCCTGCGGATCTTCGAAGAGGTCTCCGGCGCCCGGCTCCTCTACAACTACATCTGGATCGGGGGCCTCTGGAACGACTACACCGACGACCAGATCACCCGGGTCAGCGCCTTCTGCGACGAGATGCTCGTCGAGGCTCAGAAGTACCACGAACTCCTTTCCATGAACAAGATCTTCATCGAGCGAACCGCCAACGTCGGGGTCTTCAGTCTCCAGGACTGCTTCGACTACGGCGCCACGGGCCCGATCCTTCGCGGCTCAGGGTACAAGTGGGACCTCCGGAAGAACAAGCCGTACTCCCTCTACTCGGAGTTCGACTTCGACGTTCCGGTGGGAACCGGAGAGATCGGCCAGCCGGGTGACTGCTGGAACCGCTACATCGTCCGGATGCGGGAGGTGGTGGAGTCCGTGAAGATCATCCGCCAGGCCATCGCCAAGCTCGAGCCGGGGTCGGTGATGGGCAAGGTTCCGAAGATCATCAAGCTCCCGAAGGGCGAGGTCTACGTCCGGTCCGAGTGTCCGCGCGGCGAGCTGGGGATCCACCTCGTCTCCCAGGGCGAGTCCAAGGTTCCGTACAGACTGAAAGTTAAGTCCCCATGTTTCACCCACGTCTCGATGCTCCCTCGGGTTGCGCCGGGACAGATGATCGCCGACTTCGTCGCGACTGTCGGGTCAATCGATATCGTACTAGGAGAGGTAGACCGATGAGCACAGCCACCACGGAAAGCGTGAGAGAATATTTCGCAGACATGATCAACGGCGTGGTCACCACCCTCAAGGGGATGTGGATCACGTCGAAGTACGTCTGGGGCGTGACCCCGGTTTCCATCGAGTACCCCGAGGTGCGAGAAGTCCTTCCGGAGCGCTCGCGGATGCGACTTTTCAACGACGTCCAGAACTGCATCAGCTGCACCCAGTGTGCCATGGCCTGTCCGGTGGACTGCATCTACATCGCCTCGGAGAAGATGCCCGAGGGCTCGGAGATCAAGAAGACCAGCAATGGCCAGCCGATCCGCTTGCTCCTGACCCAGTTCGTGATCGACACCGCTCTCTGCTGCTACTGCGGTCTCTGCACCACCGTCTGTCCGACCGAGTGCCTCACGCACTCCCACGACTACGAGTTCTCCCAGTACACCATCGACGGGATGAAGTACGACTACCTCGCCCCGGACGTGATCGCCTGGCGGGACCGGATCGTTAAGACCTAGGCAGGGGTTACCGGACTTCGATAACCTTGAGGAGCATCTCGCTCCCCATGACGTCGCCGTTGAAGCGCACGGTGAGGGTCGTTCCCCGCGGCGCCTTGGCCACGGAGTCGAGCGCCTGCTTCGAGCTGTACTTGCTGATGGGGTAGCTCGTGCCCTGGTAGCCGATGGTGTCCGCGGTGGTGCTGCGGAGGAGGGTGCCGTCCTTGTCCACCTTGGTGGAATCCGAGACGGTGATGTTGGAGAAGGATTCGAGCTTATTGTTGGCCAGGGTCTGGTCCTGCCCGCAGGCGCCGCAGAGGCCGAGGAGGAAGAGGAGGAGGAAGTGTCTATTCCCCATCGCTGAGGGTTCCGTCGATCTTGAGCTTCCCGTCTTCCTCCACCACGATGAACTCCGGAGCGTGGCTGTCCTTGGCCACAGCCTTCTGGGCGGAAGCCGCGTGGCCCCGCTTGGCGAGGAAGAACTTGTTGTCCTGGCCCTTCTTCCAGCTCAGGCTCCGCTCGGGGATCTTGAACTTCTGGTCCACGGTCGGGAGGCTCCGCACCTTCTGGGCGAACCCGGTCTTCCCGCCGCTTTCCTTCAGGAACTTCTTCGAAAAGACCTCTTCGATCAGGGCCTCGTCCTTCAGGACCATCACCTGGTCGTACTTCGAGAAGAGGCTCCTCATGGACTTGTCGTCGGTGGCGCGGGCCCCGAAGCTCGCGCAGAGGATGAACCCTAGTAGAAATTGCATCCGTACTCCTTGATCTTCGCTTTGATACCGTCGAGGTAGTTCTTGATGTTCCCCGGACAGAGGGTCGAGTTGCCCGCGTCCTTGAAGGAACTGTGGACGCCGATCTTCTTCATCCGTGGGTGCTTCTTCTGCAGCTGGCAGGAGAGGCGGGCGATGGCGTTGATGGTCATGGCGGAAGGGTAGTGGGCCTTCCCGCTCACGTACCCGGTGGGGTTGTCGCGGGAGAAGGGAGAGAAGTTCCCGATCACCACCACGCCGATGGAGGTGGCGTTCACCTTGATCTTCTTGCCCGAGAGGAGCTGCTTCTCATCGACCTTGAAGTCCTCTCCGTCCTTCCCGCACTTGATCTTCCCCTGGTCCCAGAGCTTGGTCTGCAGGTTATCCATGGCGGTGAAGGCGGTCGATCCGGCGTGGGCGCCGACGATGGTGAGCGGGCGGCCCTCGCTCACGAGGGTCGGTCCGCTCTGGCCCTGGTAGGGAGAGTTGATGACGTACGAATAGCCGATCATCGCCCACGGGTCCTCGGCGTTCCCGCGGCTCAGGTGGATGGTGTTGATCGTCTCCGCGGAGGTCGTGGTGGTGGAGGCCGAGTGGTGGAGGACGATGGTGTCGATCATCTCCACGGGTCTGGTGCAGTACTTCGCCTTCGGGTTCCTCCGGTGTTCGACCTTCCGGACGTGGATGAGTTCGGTGGGGAGCTTCGGGAGGGCCACCCGCGGTTGCGCGAGGGCCTGGTTGTCTTTGAGACAGTTCACGCAGTCCTGGGCCCAGAGGGTGCCCGGGAGAGCGAGGGAGAGGAGCGGGAGGAGTTTTAAAACGTGCATGATTCCTTATCGGAATCCTCGGATAAAACTAAACCCCTCTTTTCCTACCTACTCTCCATCACTTAGCGTGCCGTCGACCTTGAGCTTGCCGGCTTCTTCCACCACGATGAACTCCGTCCCGTGCTGCTCCTTCTTGGCCTTGTTCCGGGGATTCAGGTCCCGGAGGCGAGCGAGGAAGAGCTTATCGCTCTCGCCCTTCTTCCAGCGGACCTTGGGCACCGGCAGGAGGCTCTTGTTGGTCACCGGGGGAAGGCCCTTGACCTTGGAGACGAACTCCGCCTTCCCGCCGTTCTCCTTGAGGAACTTCTGGGAGAAGACCTCGTCCACCAGTTCCACTTTCTTGTGGAGCATGACCTGGTCGTACTTGTGGAAGAGCTCGGCCATCGACCGGTCGGTGCTCCCGAAGGCCCCGGTGAGGGTGAAGACGAAACCGAAGAGGGCTAGTTGAACTCGCATCCGTACTCCTTTGACTTCGCCCGGATCTTCCCGATGAAGTCCTTGATGTTCCCCGGACAGGTCGTCGCGTGGTAGTAGCTGTGCCACTTGATGTACCTCATTCTCGGGTATTTCCTCTGCAGCTGGCAAGACATCCGCGCCAGCATGTCGATGGTGTTCGCGGTCGGGTAGCGGGGATTGCTCGGAGAGTACCCGTTCGGGTTCTCCCGGGAGAAGGGCGCGTAGTTCCCGACGACCACCAGTCCGATGGAGGTCACGTTGGCCTTGATCTTCCCGTCCCGGAGCTGGGCCGGGTCCACCTTGAAGAGTCCGCCTTCCTTCCCGCAGACGATCTTCCCTTCGTCCCAGAGCCGCAGCTGGACCTCGTCCATGGGAACGAACGCAGACGACCCGGCGTGGGCGCCGACGATCTCGAGGGGTCTTCCCTCCGTCATCCTCGCGCGGGGGCCGGTCTCCCCGGGGTAGGGCGCGTTCAGCACGTAGGAGTAGCCGATCATGTACCACGGGTCTGCCGGGGTCCCGCGCACCAGGTGGAGCTGGTTGATGAACTCCGGCGTTGAGGTGCTGGGAGTTTCCGAGTGGTGGAGGACGATGGTGTCCACCATCTCTACGGGTCTGGTGCAGAAGCTCGTGTCGTTCCGCTTGTACTCTACTCTTTCCACCTGGATGAGGTCTTGGGCGAAGGCCGAGAATGAAGAAAGTGCGAGCAGAGATGAGATTAAAAGTTTCAAAGGGTACCTCTGTTTAAAACAAAAATCCTTGAGAATGTATCCTTATAGGGCATAATGTAATAATGGATAAGGACTTTAAAACGTTCAGCGAGTTTTACACTTTCTACCTAGGTCAGCATAGTAATTTATTGTGCAGAAGGTTCCACTTTCTAGGGACTTGCGGTGTGATCGCCCTCCTCGTTTTGTTTTTCTTCACAGGGCAGTTAATCATTTTAGCGCTCGTTCCCATTTCACTCTACGGCATCTCCTGGGTGGGCCATTGGATCTTCGAGCAGCGCTCTCCCATCTTCTACCGTCACCCCTTCTTGAGTCTCCTGAGCGACTTCCGGATGTTCTGGGAGATCCTCATCGGGAAGGTTAAGGCCTTCTAGCTACTGGCGCTGGAATAGTTCGCCAGGCCCTTCTTCCACACGTACGAAACGAGAACCCAGAAGACCGCGGTCACTCCCAGCAGGTGGAGGAAGGTTCCCCAGTCCAGGTGCTCGAGGAAGATCCGCGCCGGGAAGGACGCGATGAGGGCGAAGGGGAGGAGGACGGTGAAGAGGATCCGGAGCCACCCGCGGTAGATCCGGTCCGGTCGCTCCATGGCCATGCCGAGCGAGTAGAACAGGTCGATGAAGCCCTTCGCACTGTGGGTCCAGAAGGTCGGGAGGATCATGAGCATCTGGATGCAGTAGTAGATGAGGGAGCCGTTGACGATGAGGACCACGAAGAGCAGGAGGTCCAGGCCGCCGAAGGGCGCCGAGTAGGTCGCGAGCGTGTAGGCGAAGAAGCCCAGGGCGATGAGGAGGTTGACGAACGACGACGCCGAGAACTCCCGCAGGGACAGGAAGAAGAGCGGGGAGACGGGACGGATGAGGTAGTAGTCCAGGTCGCCCTTGTTGATGTAGAACGGGAGCCACCACATGTTGGTGGAGAAGACCGTCATGTTGATGGCGTCGATCAAGAGGTACGTCGCCACGAAGACCAGCATCTGCTCCTCGGTCCAGCCGCCGAGCAGGGGTGTGTGCAGGTAGATCACCTTGAAGAAGAGGATGTTCACCAGGTAGTAGATGATGTCCATGAGGATCCGGAAGGTGAGGTCCAGGCGGAACTCCATCGCCTTGGAGAAGGAGAAGCGGAGGAAGTTCAGGTACAAGAGGAAGTACCGCTTCATACTCCGGCCCCCGTGTAGCCGAGCTGGCCGCGCTTCCAAAGGAGCGAGACCGTCACCCGGAAGGCCACCGTCCAGCCGATGAGCACGACGGCTCCGAGGAGGATCTTCTCCGGGCTCAGCAGTCCCATGATGGTCTTGGCCGGGAGGTTCACCATGTACGGGAAGGGCGTGTACTGCAGAAGGCCCAGGGCCCAGGCGGGGAAGAAGTCCAGCGGGATGAAGGAGCCGCCGAAGAAGAACACGAAGAACCGCAGCATCACCATGAGGGACCAGATGTTCTCCACCCAGAGGGCCAGGAGCTCGATGGCGGTGGCCATCATCACGTAGGCCAGGGCCGCGAGGAGGTAGACGCCGACGCCGAGGAAGAGGTTCGAGAAGGCCGCCGGGCCCAGGGCCCCCGGGTCGAAGACCAGGTGGTAGACGGTGAAGATGAACACCAGGTGGAGGCCGTAGAACAGGCTGTGGGTGAGGTAGGTGAGGGTCTTGTACTCGAGGAACGAGAGCGGGTAGATGAGGTAGCGGGTGAAGGTCCCGTCGTAGATCTCCCGGGAGATGAAGCCGACGTTCTCTCCGGTGAGGATCTTCGAGCCGACGGGGACGATGAGGTAGTAGAGGGTCATGGTGCCGAGGGTGAAGCCGTTCAGGGTGGATTCCCCGCGGGCCTCGAAGACGTCCTGCCACAGGGCCCTCGCGATCAGGAGCTGGATGAACGTCTGCCCGAGGAACGTGATCCAGAAGTCCGAGCGGTAGGCGAGGATCTTCCGGAACTCCATGGCCATGATGAAGCGCCAGAGCTTCACCGGGTGCTCACGCCGGTTCGCATGATGGACTCGATGATGTCTTCGATGGACGGGTCGTGGATGTTGAGGTCCTGGATGTCGTTGCCGCTGAAGAGCTCGGTGGTCTTCCGGGCGAGGTCCGCTCTCGGGACGGTGACCTTGAAGGTCTTCTCCCCGGTGGTGACGCTCAGGACCTTGTTGTCTCCCAGCAGGCGCTGGACCTTCGAGAGGGAACCGTCGTAGACGAACTCGCCCTCCTTGATGATGACGATCCGGGGACAGAGTTCCTTGATGTCCTCCATGTAGTGGGAGGTGAGGATGGTGATGGGCTTGAACTCGACCTGGTAGTTCCGGAGGAACTCGCGCACGGCCTTCTGGGCGGAGATGTCCAGGCCGATGGTGGGTTCGTCGAGGAAGATGACCCGCGGCTGGTGCAGGAGGGCCGCCATGAGCTCCACCTTCATCCGCTCTCCCAGGGAGAGCTTCCGCACGGGCGTCTTGAGCTGGTCCTTGATCATCAGCGTGTCGGCGAGGAACTCGAGGTTCTTCTTATAGAGGCGGTCGTCGATCTGGTAGATCTCTTTCAGGAGGAGGAAGCTGTCCAGGGCCGGGAGGTCCCACCACACCTGGGCCTTCTGGCCCATGATGAGGCACATCTGCTTCCGGTAGTCGTTGGAGCGCTCCCAGGGCTTGAACCCCATGACGGTGGCCGTGCCGGAGGTGGGGTGGACGATCCCCGCGAGGATCTTCACCAGCGTGGTCTTCCCCGCGCCGTTGGCGCCGATGAGGCCCACGATCTCGCCCGGGTTGATCTCGAGGTCGATGGACTTGAGCGCGGCCTTGGTGACCTCCCGCCGGTGGAAGAGGCCCTGCAGCGACCCGAGGAGGCCCGGCTCTTTCACGTAGGAGGTGAAGGTCTTCCGAAGCTCCGTGACCTTGATCATTGCTTCTCCAGCACCAGGCCCTTGAGGTAGCTTCCTTCCGGAAAACCCCTGAGGGTCGGGCAGTCCTCATCGAGGCCAAGCCGCTTGTGGAGCTTGTAGCTGAGCTCGAGCTCGCCCAGGGAGTCCTGGATGACCCGGTCGAACTTCTGCGAGGTGACCTGGTGGGTGTTGAGGAAGATCACGAGCTTCCCGGACCTCCGCAGGACCAGGTCCATTCTCCGGAGGAGGTCCCGGTAGGTCTTGATCGCCGAGGTCCGCTTGTCTCCGTCCGAAGACGAGGAGGGCGGGTCGCAGATGATGACGTCGAAGGCTTCGCCCCGGGACTTCAGAAGGCCCAGGGCCTCGTCCGAACTCATCACCAGACTCTCGTGCCGCTTGTGATCGAGGTCGTCGTTCAACCCGAGGTTCTGCTGGAGCCACTCCATGTACTTCGGCGAGAGGTCCACGGAGACGACCTTCTCCGCTCCCTGCTTCAGGGCCCAGAGGGAGAAGGCCCCGGTGTAGCAGAAGAGGTTCAGGACCCGCTGCCCGGGGGCCACCACCGACCGGAGCTGGCTTCTGATGGAGCTCATGTCCGTGTAAATGCCGTGGTCGTAGGAGCTCCCGAGCCGGATGTGGTACTGGATCCCGAACTCCTGCAGGTGGAACTCGTCCCGCCGGTTCGGGTCCACGAGGTTCACCGGAAGCTTCTGCAGCTCCTTGGTCTCGCCGCGGAGCTGGATCCAGGTGTGCTCTTCCTTGATCTCCGGGTAGACCTCCGCCAGGGTCGTGAGGATGGTGGACTTGTAGCGGTTCCAGAACGAGGTGTAGAACTGGATCAGGACCCGGTCCCCGAGGCGAAGGATGAAGAGCCCCGGGAGCTGGTCGGCCTCGCCGAAGACCAGGTAGTAGTTCTCGCGCTCCCTGCTCTTCCGCAGCGGCTCTCGCTTCTCGAAGGCCTGGTCGATGCGCGCCTGGAGGCCCGCGGTGAAGTGCTGGACCTCGCGGTCGAAGGGGAACTTCGTGCTCCACACCCGGGCCTTGATGTTCCGGTGGCCCGGGTCGTGGAGGAGGAGGGCGAGGGCCCGCTTCCGCTCGTCCAGAGCGATGACGAACTCCGCCTGCCGGGGGAAGCGGTTGGAGAAGGTGTCCGGAGTCACCCACGGGTGGCCCGCACGGATCAGCTTGATCGACACCGGGTGGATCGGGAATTCGGGGATTCTGTCCATCTACTGCTTGAGCTTGGTTAGGTGCTCTTCCGTCTTATCGAGAAGGCTTAAGAGGATGTTGGTCGCGAGGTACGGGTTCTTCAGGTGCTCGGTGAGGCCCAGGTCCCCCATGATCTGCTCGCACTCACTGGAGAGCTCGGTGGCGAAGGGATCGAAGTTCAGTCCCAGGAACTGCAGCTTCTTCATCAGAAGCTCCACATCGGAAACGTCCTTCATCGAAAGGAGGTTTCTTTCGAAGGAGCTGACAAACGTCTGATGGGAAGCTTCCGTTTTCGGGGAAGTCTGTTTCTGAAGTGAATTCATAGACTTGAAAGTATGATAAGCGGTTGCTGGTGTCAACGAAAGCGGCGATTGTAAGGAGATTTTGACGTAAGGGGGATCATGCTTTTAGTTACCGCCTATCTGCTACTCATTGGGCTTCTTGTTTTGTGGATCGAATCTCCCTTTCAGGTCATTTCTAACCCATTGATAATTCAAAAAGATAAGGGCGAAGTTCTCGAGGGCTGGCTCAGGAGTTTCCACTGGGGAAATAAGAATGAGCTGGGCCAAAACTTTTCCCTGCCTCGGTATAAATTCTACACCGAAGTGATCGAGATCCTTCTGGGACTGGGAAGGAAGATCGGCGGGAACTACCAGGAGTCGCTCCTCTTTTTAAGAGAAGGGCTCCAGAGCGACCGGCAGTTTGAGAAGAAGCTCAGGGAGGCGGTCCTCGGCACCTGGCTTCAGATGGGGATGATCATGGCCCTCACCTGGCTCTTCATCGGCGGCGCCCTGACCTTCGTCGAAGTGAAGGTGCCAACCACAAAGCTCGGGGTGATCTTCTGCTGGCAGGCGCTGGGCCTGACCCTGCTACCGGTGTTGATGAAGAAACTTCGCCACAGGTACTTCCACGAGATCGGAAAGCTCTGGAAGATGCTCTACGTGCTGCGCTCCCTCTGCCGGGTACCGCTCTCCCGGTCAGAGGTCTTGAACCTCGCGGGCGTCGGAGAACTCGAAGGGATCAAGCAGGAAACCCTCAGGAGCCTGGTGGGGAAACTCAAGGAAACCTGCCACAAGGCCTTGAAGTTCGGAGGAAGCTACGAGGAGGAGGTGAAGTATCTGATGGAAGAACTTCGCTTCCAGGAGAAGTGGCACTTCGACCTCTTCGAGAAAAGACTCGCAGTGATAAAGCTGGGTTTGCTTTCCCTTTTCTTCCTCCCGTCCTACCTCGCCTTCGTTTTCCTTCTTTTAAGCGACTTAATGACCCTGATGTAGGGCGACAATCTTTTACAGAGCGATGATTTTTTGCTTAAATGTGGAATTCAAAAAAGCAAAGGATTTCTCATGTCTCAAAAGATCATCTTTGGTATGCACAAGGTTGGGAAAGTCTACCCGCCGAAGAAGCAAGTTCTGCGTGATATCTCTCTTTCGTTTTTCTACGGCGCCAAGATCGGCGTCCTGGGGTTAAACGGCTCCGGGAAGTCCTCCCTCCTGCGGATCATCGCCGGCGTGGACAAGGACTACCTCGGCGAAGTCAACGCCTCCAAGGGGGTGAGCTTCGGCTACCTCGAGCAGGATCCGAAGCTCGACCCGGACCGGACGGTGAAGGAAGTGGTCCAGGAAGGCCTCAAGGAGATCGTCGCCATCGCCCAGAGGTACGAGGAAGTGAACATGAAGCTCGGCGAGGAGATGTCCGACGACGAGATGACCAAGCTCCTCGACGAGCAGGCCTCGCTCCAGGACAAGATGGACGCCGCCAACGCCTGGGACCTGGACTCGCGCCTCGAGCTCGCCATGGAAGCCCTCCGCTGTCCTCCGTCGGAGCAGAAGTGCGGCACCCTCTCCGGCGGGGAGAAGCGACGGGTGGCCCTCTGCCGGCTCCTCCTCTCCGAGCCCGACGTCCTCCTCCTGGACGAG
>SXUH01000303.1 GCA_005791855.1 Bdellovibrionales bacterium | reverse complement strand
CTAATAAAAAAACAAACTGGAGTACGGTTACTTTTTTCATATTCTTCCTCTGAAAGAACCAAACAAAGGACCATTATTAATTATTAATCACGGTTCTTCGATTACTTTTTTCTAGCCCCGTCCGTCAAAACCTTAAGAGAGCTTTTTTTAAGCCGAGCGAAACCGTCAAGTAAAGATATCTACAGGGAAATACTGGCAATAAATTAAAAATAAAGTTATCCTTTTTTAGATTTCAATCAACAAAGGATGCTCTCAATGAAAAAAACATGGGTTTACTCAGGTCTTTTAGCTTCAGCACTTCTCGTCACTTCCTGTTCGAAGAACGATCCGAAGAAAATCACTCTCGAGTCGGAAGATGATAAAACGTTTTATGCTATGGGCTTTATGCTTGGAGGTAACCTTCAGAGACTGACTCTTTCCGATAAAGAGTTGTCGGCTCTCTATAAAGGTGTTGCGGCGTCTGCGAAGAACGAAAAGTCAGAAGTAGACATGGCCAAGTACCAGAACCGGATCCAGGAAGTCTTCAAGGCCCGGATGGATAAGGTCGCCGCGAAGGAGAAGGAAGCCGGGAAGGCCTTCCAGGATAAGTTCGTTAAGAACGAAGGCGCTCAGACCACGGCTTCCGGACTCGCTTACAAAGTCATCAAGGAAGGAACCGGTGCGACTCCCGGAGCGGAAGACATCGTCGAAGTCCACTACCACGGAACTCTCACTGACGGTTCGGTGTTCGACTCTTCTGTAGAGCGCGGGAAGACCATCTCCTTCCCACTGAACCGAGTGATCAAGGGCTGGACCGAAGGCCTCCAGCTGATGAAGGAAGGCGGGAAGACCAAGTTCGTGATCCCGGCGGACCTCGCCTACGGCGAAGCCGGCGCGCCTCCGAAGATCCCCGGTGGAGCGACTCTCGTTTTCGAAGTCGAACTCTTCAAGGTGACCAAGGCCGCCGCCGCCGCCGCCCCTGCCGCTCCGGCCCCAGCTCCGAAGAAAAAGTAATCGTCTTTCTTAGACAAAAAAAAAGCCCGGTTCACACCGGGCTTTTTTTTATTCTTACCTCGAAGGCTTGAACCAACAGAGTGGTCGCACCCCGATCCTGTGCCCCAGCGACGGGTGACAGGTTCCCTTCGCTTCATCAGTCGGAGACACGTCCTCGTTCAAGGCCGCGTCGCAGAGCGAGCCCTGGAAGTAGGTGTCCAGTCGGCACTGGGCCTTCGGGTGGTTGTCGTCTGTCTTCCCGACCACCGCTTGGTCCGGGGTATTGAACTTCGTCTCCGGAGTTCTGCTGAGAGCGGAGAAGAGGTTCGCCACGGACTTCCCGGCCATGCTTGTCCGGATACAGATCGCCGTGTCCTGGATCTGGTTCTGGGTCACCCGGCTGCAGGCATCGATGACCTCTCTCGGTGGGTTCATCCGGCGGGCGATGGCCACGTTGTCTTCATTGAGGAAGGCCTTCCGCAGGCACTTGAGGGTGGCGAAGTAGTCGGACTGGCCTTCGTTCGATGCCCAGCTCGCGGCACCCACGCGGTTCCACCAGCCGCCGCCGCCCTTCCTCGGAGCTCCACCGATGTGGTGGCCGATCTCGTGGCAGACCACCAAGGACATGCCGTCTTCGGTGACCGTCTGGTGCCGGGCGAGGCCCCCGTACATGTTCACGTTCCAGGTCTTCCCGTTCTGGGAGGCGTTGGCGTTCACGGTTCCGTCGGTCCAGCGACGGGCGATGACGAGCTTCGCGCCCATGTTCGCGACGATGGGAGCGTAGATCGCCTCGACCTTATCGATGGCGGCGTTGAACTGCGCTTCGGTGAGGCCCGTGACGTTCTTCTCATCCACCGGGATGTAGAAATCGTTCTCCGGGAGGAACCCGTCCTTCCCGTCGATGGAACAGGCGAGGGACAGGCCGGTGAGGGAGAGCCCCAGGAGCATCGTCGTCGACTTCAGTTGCTTATTCATTCGTATCCTCCGTGATCAAAAATATGTAACACTCATGTGTTAGGATTTCGTTAACGTGGTTAATTGTTTCTTTTGCTCCGAGGGCTGTCTACCCGAAGAAGATGGTGTAAGTATTTGTTGGGAAGACCACAGGAGAAATTTTCATGCATCATCTTTCATTCTACGTTCCGCTCACGCACGCGGAGGAGGTTAAGGAAGCTCTCTTCAGAGCGGGCGCCGGTGCGATCGGAGCCTACCGGCGGTGCTCCTTCGAAGTGGAGGGAGTTGGTCAGTTTCAACCGGCAGCGGGGAGCGATCCCTTCATCGGAAAAACGGACGTCCTCGAACGTGTTCCGGAACTCAAGGTCGAAATGGTTTGCTCGGACTCTCTCGTCTCGGAGGTCGTGGCCGCGCTCAAGGAAGCCCACCCCTACGAGGAGCCCGCCTATTACGTGATTAAAACGCTCGACTTCTAGAGTGATTTTTCCCCTCAGACTCCGGCTCCGTTCTGCCGATGAAGCCGTGAACGAAGAGGTACGTATGAAGTTTATCGTTTTCTCGCTTCTCATCTCCTTCCAGGTTCAGGCCCAGAAGCCGACCCGCGAAGTCTCCGGACCGACCCGGGAGGTTTCGATCATCGTCACCAGGGAAGGGTACTACCCGAAGACCGTCTCCGTCTTCGAGGGAGAGAAGATCAAGTTCTACGTCACCTCGACCATCGAAGAGCCTAATTGCTTGATAGTAGAAGCGCACAAGGTCTTCATGGCCGCGAACAAGGGCAAGGTCACCGAGGGGGAGACGGTCTTCGAGAAGGCCGGGGAGTACGCCTTCTACTGCCCGAGCTCGAAAAATGACGGGAAGATCGTAGTTTTAAAGAAGTTTGTGCCGAAGAGGGAAGTAGCTTCGGAGAAGAGCACCGACCCTTCGCTCTGGACTCCGAAAGAGTACTAGGAGTTCTCACATGAGTAGCGTTTTCCAAGACGCCATCGCCAACCTCCTGTCTCCCATCGGAGACCTGCTCAAGGACCCGGCCGTCTCCGAGATCATGATCAACGGCCCCCACCAGATCTTTGTTGAGAAGAAGGGACTCGTCTACCGGGTCCCGAATAAGTTTGCGGACGACGAATCACTGATGGCATCAATGCGAGCTGTTGCCCAGTCGGTGGGTCGGGTGATTGACTCCGACAATCCTCGTTTGGATGCGCGTCTGCCCGATGGCTCCCGAATCGCCGTGGTGATCCCACCGATGGCGAAGGCGGGGACCACGGTGGCCATCCGGAAGTTCTCCGAAGAGAAGCTGGGCCTCAAGGACCTGATCAACTTCGGATCCCTCTCTCCGGATGGCGCTCGCTTTCTCGACTGCTGCATGTACCTCGGGCGGAACACCCTGGTGAGCGGCGGGACCGGCTCCGGGAAGACCACCATGCTCAACGTCCTCGGGGGCCGGATGCCGAAGAACCAGCGCCTCCTCGTCATCGAGGACGCGGCCGAGCTCCAGATCAAGGCCGAGCACGTGGTGAGCTTCGAAACGAGAAAGGGCAACCCGGAGAGGGGGATCAAGGCCGTGAGCATCCGCGACCTGATGGAATCCGCCCTTCGTCTAAGACCCGACCGGATCATCGTCGGAGAGGTGCGAGGCCCGGAGGCGCTGGACCTCCTCAACGCCATGGGAACGGGACACGACGGCTCCATGGGAACGGTCCACGCGAACTCGCCGGTGGACGCGTGCACGCGGCTCGAAACCCTCTGCCTCATGGGCGAAACCAAGATCCCACCGGACGCCATCCGGAGGATGGTCGGGAGCGCCCTCCAGCTCATCGTCCAGTGCACAAGGTACCACGACGGCGGACGGCGGACGTCCCACATCTCCGAGGTCCTCGGCGTCGACGAGCACGGCCGTTATGTGGTGCGAGATATTTTCCGCTGGATGCAGACGGGGAAGGACCCGGAAACCGGTAAGTTCATCGGAGAAATGGTCGCCACGGGATACGTCCCCTCCTTCTTCGACGAGTTCGTCGCCAACAAGCTCCCGTTCCCGAAGGCGAACTTCAAGCCGCCGGAGTGGGCGATGCCCCTGCTGAAAAAAGCCGCCTAAAGTCTTTTCAGACCCAAATTGTGGAGTGAGAATAGAGGCTCATTTAAAGGAGCTTCTATGAGTACAATTGCAAAGATCCACGCCCGCCAGATATTAGACTCCCGCGGAAACCCCACGGTCGAAGTCGACGTGACCACCGAGAGGGGCTTCGTCGGCCGGGCCTCCGTTCCCTCCGGCGCCTCCACCGGTAGCCGCGAAGCCCTCGAGCTGCGAGACGGCGACAAGAGCAAGTTCCTCGGCCGGGGCGTGCTCACGGCGGTGAAGAACATCAACGAGCAGATCGCTCCGAAGCTCAAGGGGAAGAGCGTCTTCGACCAGCGGGCCCTCGACCACCTGATGCTCGAACTCG
>SXUH01000302.1 GCA_005791855.1 Bdellovibrionales bacterium | reverse complement strand
TCTTCCGGCCCGAGCCAACCCAGGCGATTGTGGTGGGGGGCATTGAAGCCAACGAACTCATACCGGCTCATGCCCTGGACGTCCGACTGGTCACCGTAGGACGTGCCCGGCGTGGTCGCGTGGCCCAGGCCAAGGTTGTGCCCGTATTCGTGCGCGAGGATCCCCTTCCAGGCGCAGTAGCCGCCGATGAGCCAGGACCGAGGTCCGTTCGGCTCCGCGCTTCCGGCGATGTCACAGGTCGCGAGCGGAGCGAAGTACATGATCCGGGTGTAGCTGCCGGGGTCGATCCCCTGGAGCCGGAGTTTTTCTTCCGCCTGGTTTGACCACGCGAGGGTCTCGCAGGCGCTCGGGGAAGCGGCCACTGAGATGAGCCCCGGGTGGACGTTCCCGGTGAGGTCAACCTTCCCCTTGGACATCTCGTAGACGAAGTTTCTAAGTGAATTTTTCTCAGCGTGGTCGAAGACGAGCCGGCGGGCCTGGTCCTCGCTGCAAGGTGTGACGTCGCCCCCGTCGAAGGCCAGACGGACTACGAGCATGCGCTCGATCCCCGCGTGGAGGTCTGAGAGTGGTCGCTGTGCTTGCACGGCCATGCTTGTGAACTTCTGCGAGACGATGTGACTGTTCGACCTCGTGCCGTGGAGTTCGACGACGCCACCGGTCTCCGGGACCTTCCCCGTGATGAAGAAGACTCCGTCTTTCGTGCGGATGGTTTTTCTAGCTTCGCTCGTCTCATTGGTTCGATCGAGGATGACCTCGGAGATCCTCCCGCGGAACGTCTCGCCGAGGGCAGGGCCGACGAGGATTCCGGAGATCAGGACGAGGGTTGTTAGCAAACTTCTTTGGTGGGACTTCATGGAGTCCGTATCGGATTCTGACCCAGGAAACTGAGAAAACTAAGCCCTCGATTTCACTGCTCCAGCAGGGTCATTATGGCTAAGGCCCGAGCGGTGAAAACTGTCCATCCAGAGATAGGTAACAGCTGAGAGAATTTTCCGGTGACTTCCACTGGAGCTCAAGCGACCGGGGAAGCGGCGAGGCTGTCCGGATCTTCTCCAGCACCTCCCTTCTGAGCTCCGTAGGATTCCCGGTGCTCACCTCGTCGTCATCCAGGAGCTTGAAGTGAAAGCTCGATCCGTCGTCGCAGCTGACCCCGTACTTTCTGATCACGACCTGGACTCCCGAAGCCGAGCAGTGCGGATTGAGGTCGTCGAAGACCCTGTGTCCCCGGGCCCGGGGAACCCATGTAAAGAGGAGGCCACAGGTGGCGTCCGCGAACGCTTTGGAATTGAACTTTTCGATGAACCGCGAGACGTTAGCGATGTATCCTCCGACCTTGCCGATGTAGGCCTCGGCCGTGACCGACGGGTCGACGGAAGCCACGTGGTCCCCCTGGATGAAAGACGCTCGCGACTCCATGATGATCGTGTCCATCGCACCTCGGAAACTCCGGAACTCCTCGGCCGAGGCGAACCACTTCTCCATGGTCCGGACGTCGGCCGCGGAGTTCAGATGGACCCGGTCCAGGACGTCCTGGACGTGGACGGCCTCGTGGATCGCCGTCGAAAGGAACTGATCGTGATCGTCCACCGACTGCGGGAACATGACCAGGCTGGGCCTCGGGCCCTCATCGTTCTGGACGATGCCGAAGATCTCCTTTGAAAACTTCTCGGTCTCCGCCGCGACCACGCCGCCGGCCATGCCGTACTTCAGCCCGATCCCGAGGTAGGCCCTCTGGACCTCGAGGACCTTCTTGAAATGGTCGTAGATGTCTTTCCGGTTCAGCGGACTCAGGAACTGGCTCTGGTACGCCGCCGGTTTGTAGTCCGGAAGGGAGTCGATCATGATGACGTAGCCGCTGAGGTGCCGGCTGTCGATGATGTTTACGGCGTAGAGGCAGCCACCGTTCTGGAAGGCTTCTCGGACGGAGGCCGGGAGGGTGGGGTCGACGTCGGAGGAAGTGCGGAGGACGTCCAGCACTTTCTCGGGCGTCGACCGGCAGTCGACGGCTTGGGCTTCGCCGAGGAAGAAGACCACGGTAGCGAACAATACAAGAATTCTCATTTGCTTAGGATACCGTAATCTCGGATACTTCACCTCTAGACGGACTTTCTTTCAAAGTCCTGTCCAAGGTTTAGACACCTCCCGCTTCTTGGACGTCCAAGAACCGCACGGGCATATCAATCTTTCGCGCACTTCCCATTCCGGCACATCTCGGACCCCGCGCAGTCGTTGTGAGACCTGCACGAGAACCCAACGGTGCTACTCCCCGCTGGGACGCAGGTGTTGTCGTAGCACATGGAAGACCCGGGACAGCCGTTGTGTGAGGTACAGCGAAGGCCCGCGCCGTTATCATCCGGGGTGACGCAGGTATTGCCGTAGCACATGGAGGACCCTGGACATCCGTTGTGAGAGGTACAGTAGAGTCCGGCACCGTTGTCGCCTTCGGCGATGCAGGTGTTGTTGTAGCACATGGACGACCCCGGGCACCCGTTGTGCGAAGTACAGCGCAGCCCAGCTCCCGAGTCGCCCGGCTTAAGGCACTTGTTGTCGTAGCACATTTCGTTCCCCGGGCAGTCGTTGTGGGACCGGCAGGACCCGATCGTGGTCCCGGCCTCCCCGCTGAGCATCTTCGACACCTGAGAGAACTTCGTTTTCTGTGAAACCGCAAGCTCGGCCATGGCGGCCTTCTTCGCAACCAGGGCCTCGTACGCCCTTACCTTCTCCGCCTGAAGCAGGAGCTTCGCCTCGACGACGTTCTGGATGTAGTTACCCTTCAACACTTTCTCCAGCGGCGCTGTGGCCATGGCGATTGAGGTGAGCAGGAGGCAGAGGCAAAAAATGAGAGACTTGAGTTTCATGGGGACTCCTTGTTGCAGCAAGGTTTAGGACAGTGATCGGGAGCTGTCAAAGGTGCTTTCTGACACTGGCTCATCGGCCGCGTATGTTTTTTGAGCGCTTTGTGAATGGTACAGGTGGTGTACCGGAAAGTAGCCACTTCATCCGGATGAAGTGGCCGCCGTCGATCCCCTAGTGTCCGTTGCAATGATTGACGTCGAAGACCTTCCGGACCACCAGCTCCCGAACACCATCCACGGTCGCCGGGAGGAACTCGAGGTGCTGTCCATTCAAGTGGACGAAGATGCTCATCATCTGGATCATGGCTCCGTCCTCGCAGCCGCGGTAAACCCACTCCGAACTCTGCGGCACGGAGGGATTAACCTTCAGGTACTTCCGGAGACTCTCGCAGGTCCGCCGGACCGCGTACGGCTTGGCGAAGGTCTCTCGACCGAGCCAGGCCTGGAACCGGACCGCCCGGTTCGAGACCGAGAAGTCCCTCACGAGAAAGACGTGTCCAGTGCTTTCCTGGATCTTGCACTCGTACTCCCGGGCCCAGGCCGTGGTGGTTAAGAGTAAACAAATAGCGACAGTCATTTTCATCATCCGATCCTCCTGTTAAGTGCGGAATCTTCTATACGGGAGAACCCGCGATTGACTAATTCATAATTAGCATCTATCTATGACAAATTATGAGTTTACTTGATCCACGCCTCCAGGCCTTCACCGCCATCGTCCAGCAGGGCACCGTCCAAGCGGCTGCGCGCACCCTCGCGATAACTCAGACCGGGGTGACCCAGCGGATCCGGGCCCTGGAAGCTCAACTTTCCACCACCCTCTTCACCAGGTCACGGAAGGGAATGAACCTCACCAGTGAAGGCGAAGCCCTCCACCGGTACTGCCAGAGCATCCGGGACCTCGAAGGGCTGTACCTGAATGAAATCCTCGGCGACAGCTCGCAGACCCTCGTCCGGCTCACCCTCAGCGGCCCCACCAGCATCGTCAGCTCCCGGATCATCCCAACCTGCGTCGATCTCTACCGCGAGTTCCCGAACCTCATCCTGAACTACCAGCTCGACGACAGGCAGGATTCCCTCGACCTCCTGAGAAAGGGTGTGGTCCAGCTGGCCATCGCTTCCCCGGAAGAGGTCGCGCTCGAGATGACGAGCAAGCTCCTGCGTCCGGACAGGTACGTGCTCGTCTGCTCCTCCCGGTGGAAGGGCCGGAAGACCGCGGAGGTGATCAGGAACGAACGGATGATAGATTTCTACGAGAGCGATACGACGACGAAGGAGTACCTCCAGAAGTTCGGACTCCTCGAGCAAGCTAGGCCGGATCGGATCTACGCGAACACGAACTACGCGCTGATAAACCTGATCAAAGCTGGACTCGGCTACGGAACCCTAACTCAGGAAGTGGCCGCCGAGGACCTCGAGAAGGGTGATCTCATCTGCCTTAACCAAAAACAATTCCTCGAAAGTCCCCTGGCCCTCGTCTGGTACCCGAGGAATCCCATGCCACAGTATTTCAAGAAGATCATCCAGTCTATAAAGTGAGCTCTCGTGTCGCAACGGCTCAACGGTTGAGCGTTTACCTTGGCCCTGAGGTTGCACATCTTCCCTTAACAAGGAGAGCCACATGCAAATCTCAGAAGTAATGAGCACCGACGTCATCACAGTCCAAGCCAACCACCCCATCCGAAAGGTAGCGCAGCTGATGCGCGACAACGACATCGGTGCCGTTCCGGTCTACGAAGGCTCGAACCCAAAAGGCTTTGTCACTGACCGGGATATCGTTTTGGCCTGCGCCGATGAGAACGTAACCCTAGAAGATCAGATCTCTACTGCGATGACTCCGAACCTCGTCACCATCGACGCGAACCAAGAAGTCACCGAAGCCGCACGCATCATGGAAGAGAAGCAGATTTCCCGGCTGCTCGTCGTCGACGGAACAAAGGCGATCGGAATCGTCTCCCTTTCTGACCTCCTGGGTAGCCTCGAAAACACCCATCTGAAGGCCGAGATCGTCGAAGAGATCAAACAGTAATCGGGCATTTTTCCCGTTGCAAGTGGAGATCCTATGAACTTGATTCTAGTTCTATTCCTATTGTCCCTTCCCGGGCTCACCGTGGCCCAGGTTATCGAATCGGAAGAAGCCATCAGCGCATCCCAGAGAATTCTCATGAAAAAGCGCCAGCGGACGCAGGAGCTACCGACGATTCGCCAGGGCCCGCGGGTCCAGGAGCAGGTGGAGAAGGACGAGGATGAGAAGTCCGAACCGAGGGCCGCGGAAGACCTCGACTCAATGGACGAGACCGACGATGAGTAAGCTAGCTCCCCTCGTCTTCCTTCTCATCGTTTCTAGCTTTTCTCTCCGCGCCCAGGTCCCGCCGGAGGAAAACGCCCCGACCGTCTCCGAGGCTCGCCTCGAAGACATCCCGGTGGTCCAGGACGACCGGGACAGCCAGATCGTTCTCACCAACATGCTCAAGAAGGCGGGTTGGCTCGAGTCGGTGAAGATCAACGTCTCCCTCGGCGTGGTGTACATCTCCGGCAAGTACAAGAACAAGGAGCACATGACCTGGCTGATAAAAACCGCGGAGAAGCTCCCCACCATCCTCGCCGTGGTGAACAACGCGACCCTCGTCGCTCCGCCGGTGACCGACATGGGCCCGTACTTCCGGGAATGGAACAACCTGGTGATGAAGGTGAAGAAGAATTCACCGAAGCTGCTCGTGGGCCTCACCCTCGTGCTGTTCTTCCTGGTGCTCGGGTCCTACCTCCTGAAGGGCTTCCACCTGATCCTCCGAAGGCGGATCAAGAATCCGTTCCTCGCGGCCACGGTGGCGAAGGTCGGGTTCGTGCCGGTGTGGATCCTGTTCTTCTACGCCACCCTCCAGATCCTCGGGATGCAGAACCTAGCTACGACCATCATCGGTGGGACCGGGGTGGTGGGGATCCTCTTCGGTCTCGCCTTCCGGGGGATCGCCGAGAACTACCTCTCGGGGTTCCTCCTCGCCCTCCGGTCTCCCTTCACCCAGGGTGACCACATCAAGGTCAACGAGTACCACGGGATCGTGCAGAACCTGAACATGCGCGGGACGACCATCGTCGACTTCGACGGGAATCTCATCCTCATCCCGAACACGACGGTGATCCAGTCCGTGGTCCAGAACTACAGCGCGAATCCTGATAAGCGGACGTCGTTCCTGATCGAGGTGAGCCAGCGGGAGACGTTCTTTGTGCTTCAGCAGCGGGTCCTCGGGATCCTGAGGGAGATCCGGGAGGTCAAGGCGGAGCCGCAGCCTCTGGTAGTCATCGACCAGCTCGGGCCCGGGGAGCTGATGAAGGTGAAGGTCTCGTTCTGGTTCGATGCTGCGAAGTCCTCGGAGGCCGCCCTGAAATCGGCGGCGCTGGCGAGGATCAAGAATTCGCTCTCGGGGTCCGAGGACCGGAGTTCCAAGGAAACTGATAGCGATGAAGAAACCGGTGCCTTCAACCATGAAGCCCGGCTCCAGCGGGTGGTCATCGAATCGAGCTTGCCTGTGAATTCGAAGAGTGGGAATCTGCTTAGAAACTAATCGGGCATAGGTATCCCCCTATGCTAAGTATAGCATTCACTCAATTCCCTTAAAGGTCGAGACATCGTATGTAGATGAAAGGAAAGTCATCTACCATGTCACGAACCAAGGAGCTCCCGTTGAACACCCTCACCCTCATCCTCGCACTCAGCGCCGCAACCTTCGCTGGCCTCTCGCACGCCCAGGGGGTGGACCCTCGGGAGTGGCACGAGCACTGCGAGATGACGATCCACCGCCTGCCGATCAAAGCACGAGTCCTCGCAGACGAGTCAAGGAACATCAGCATCGCCACCGGCGGGGTCAACTGCAAGGTCACCCGGAGCTACGATTACGAGAGAAACCCTCACACCCTGGTGGACATCCAGGTCGCGGTCAAACCCCCTCTGAACACCGCTCTCCGGACCGCCGGATTCCTGAAGCACGAAACCCTCCAGGGTCACGTCGATGACCGGGAGGCCTGCGCCGGGGCGGTCGCACTCGCGAACAAGACATTCCGGGCGACGCTCAAGAGGAAGCTCATCGTCCAGGAGTGGTCCACTCCGAAAAACACGGATCTCATGTACGCCGAGGACGTCCTGCTTAGCCTCGGGAATGGCCTCCACCTCTACTCGAAGCAGCTGCACACGGTGAAGGGCCGGTACTGCGCTCAAAGGCCAACCCGCTGAGGGCCTAACTAGGAGGGTTTCGTCCAATGCGAAAGCTCGGGTATGTATTCTTTTCCCGGCCGGGGAGATAAATGCAAATCTGCTCTGGACCTTTGGTACACCCCCCCTAACCAATCTTTCACCGGGGGCGTCCATGAAACCAGTTAGCCTACTCACCGTCGTCGCACTCTTCACGAGCTTCACCGCTTCGGCGAACTTCAGCGAATGCCAGAAGAAGCTCTTCGGGTACGGAGGACTGACCGGGACCCAGGCGGCGAAGTTCTGCAAGGACCAGTCGAGCTCGGAGTTCGTTCACTGCCAGAACACCCTGTTCCGGTACGGGGGAGTGACGGGCACGCAGGCGGCGAAGTTCTGCCTCGAGAACGCCAGCGCCGACTTCATCAACTGTCAGAATAAGTTATTCAGGTACGGCGGCGTGACCGGCACGCAGGCCGGCACCTTCTGCAAGAAGCAATCCGACGCCGAGTTCGTGAGCTGCCAGAACGATCACTTCGCGCACGGTGGCCTCACCGGGACGCAGGCGGCGAAGTTCTGCTCGAAGGACTACGAGTCGAGCGAACCCCAGCCGACCACCTGGAACTAACGGATCTCCGAAAGAGTCGCGGGTCGATCCAACCTCCCTCCTCGGTTCGGAGCAGGGACTGTTGGATCCCGCGGTCAACAATTCCTAGAAACCGAAGCTGCTCCAGAATCCTCCCTTCGTCGAGGGTTCGACCGGATCGGTATCACCGGGATTCACGACGGACTTCGAGCACTCGAAGATGGAGAAGTGGGTAGGCCCCGGCACAATCTTGCAAGTCGCATAATCTTTAGTATTCTTGACGATGCTCCGGCAGTTGTTATCAGGGCAGTAGGTCTGCTCGCAGATGAGGTTGAGCGAATTGTCCCCCATGCGGTTAACGTAGGCTGCTTGCGTCCGCACGCCTCCGTGTCCGAGGGAGCCGTCGGGCCGCCATCCAGTGAGATCGTAGGCTTCTGAGTTCTGGAGCGTCGGCTCCGGAGTGGTGTAGAGATTCATCGAGGGACAGCTGATCTGCTCGATGTACTCGGTGGCCAGAGTGGTGGTTGAGAGTGAGGCAAGGGCGAGGACAACGAAACCGTTCTTCATTCGAGTTCCCTTTGTGTTTGGTTGATGAACCTGCTTCGTCAGATTCTCTGGGAATATTTAACGAATCTGTCCCGGGCCCTAAAAAAGAAATCCCAATCTTTAGACTGGGGTTCTAGGTGAGCCGGAGGCTTCGGACTCAAAAAGCACTAAACAAAATGTGTTGATTTGTTTTTCCCTACCGGCTGAGCTCGGAAACATCGACGCGACTCTCGATCGCATTGCCGACGAGCCGGTCGGCGCCCTTGACGAGGAACTTCCCTTCCGAGTTTATCCCGATGAGCTTCACGGTTCCGTCCCCCCGCTTCACCGTCTCGCCGACCCGGAACCCGTCGTAGTGGCCTTCGGTCGCGTACATCTGCAGCCGCGGGAAGTCCTCCATGGTGACGCCGATCGGTGAGTACGCCTTCCGGACCTTCACGGTGAAATTCCCGTTCTCCTTCACCCGGGTGATCTTCACGATCTCTCCTAAGGTCGTCAGGAACGTCTGACCAACTTTGAAGTTCTCCGGGACCGGGAGCTTCTTGTCGATCGTGGCGATGGTGCGGTCTTCGACCGCGGGCTTCAGCTGGGGAACGCTCGCCGTCTCCGAGATGGCCTCCCGCTTCGCCTCGACGATGCTCAGGTTATCACCACCTTCGATGTTCAGGACGTAGGTGCCATCGGGCTTCACGCCGATGACGACCTTTGGCGCATCCTTATAGAAGACCTTCTGACCGATGGTGAGATCGCCGACCTTCGCGACCGTGCTTGCGATCGAACTCCTGGCCACTTGGCCGTGGTGCACATCCTTTCCGACCTTCCATTGCAGGAGGAAGGTCCCATCAGGGTAGATGCCCTCCACTTCCTTGAAGAGCTTGTCGTGGATCACATCGTCTCCCACCGAGAGATCGCCCGAGCTCCCTCTCATCTTCGCAATGTACTTCCGAGACGCGACACCCGTGTAGCTGGAGCTCCCGACGGTCCACTTCACGGAGAAGGTGCCGTCGGGCTTGATCCCTGTGATCGTCTTGTAGAGGTTGTCGTGGTAGATGTTCTCTCCAACAGTGAGGCCCTCCGAGCTTCCTTCCATCACCGCGATGTTGGGCCTCGATGCCGTACCCTTGAAGGATTTCTCCCCTACCTTCCAGCGAACCGCGTAGGTCCCGTCGGGATAGTAGCCGTGGATCTCTTTGTAGAGATTGTCGTGGACGATCAGCTGTCCGACCGTGAGGTCTCCGAAGCTTCCGGACATCTTCGCGATGTACTTTCTGCTTGCGGTACCGGAAAAAGAATTATTCCCGACGGTCCAGCTGACGGCGTAGGTGCCGTCGGCGTTGATCGCAGTGATAGCCTTGTAGAGGTCATCATGGAAGATGTCCTCCCCCACTCGCAACTCCTCCGAGGACTGACCGGAAGGCTGGCTCTCGACCTTCACCGGTGCCTTCACAGGTTCCTGGACCTTGGCCACAACCACCGGCGCCGGCGCTGGCGTCGCAACCCCCGTCGGAGACCGGAAGCCCCAGTCCATGTACCCATCGTTCTTATACATCTCCGTCGCCAGGATATCCTTCCGCGCCTTGCTCTCGCCCTTCGAGTTCGTCAAGAACGCTTTGGGAGAAAGGCTATCGAAGATCTCCTGCGAGACCAGGGCAAGTGGATAGTTCTTCCCCTTCACCTGGACCGTCGTATTTTTCGTCCCCGGCTTCCCCGCCAGGCTCTCGTAGCTCGCCTTCTCGTACAGTGCTCGGAGTGCGGTCGCGTAGTGCGACTTCATGGAGTCGCTACCCCGCAGCCCGCGCTTCATCAGCGCCAGCACGTCTTCCCTCGTGACTCCGGCGCCGTAGTACTCCTGCTTCATCAGGAGTCCGAAGATCGCTCCAAGGACTTTCTCGTGGGCGTCTGGCCGCAGGTTGCTCATCCCGTTGATCACCTTGAAGAATCCCGCCCAAGCCGCTTTGTTACTTTCCGCCGTGCCGTCCTTCCCGACGATCAGATCGACGAATTTCCTGGCGTAGTCGTCGACGAGGCTTCCGGTCAGCGCCGACACCTGTGCGGGGTCGGTCATGTCCAGAGCGAAGTCCCAGGCATCCTGGACCGACTGGTGCTTC
>SXUH01000301.1 GCA_005791855.1 Bdellovibrionales bacterium | reverse complement strand
CTCCGAGGTTTTCGAACTCGAAGCCTTCGGTGGACGTCACCGGCGAGGCGCTCCCCCGCGTGGCCGTGACCTCGCCCATGTTCTTCGACTCGAAGAACTCGTGGTGGAGCGGGACGAGCTCGGTCTTCAGCGGAGCGATGGTGGTGGTGAGGACGATCTCCGGACTCGCCACCCGCTCGAGCCAGTCCACCTGCATGAAGATCTTCTTACTCTTCACCCGCGGGAGGAGCTCCGCCTTGTACACCCCCTGCTTCAGGACGAAGGGCTTGGCCTCGAGGTCCTCGCTGGTCGAGAGGGTCAGGTCCGTCGGGTCGACGTTGGTGAGGAGGTTTCCTTCCTCGTCGTAGAGCTCGACGGTGAGGGACGTGGAGTCCATCCCGCTGGCGAACAGCGGATCCGCCTTGAGCTTGCCTTCGATCTTACTGACCTTGACCTCGTCGCTGGTCAGGCTCGCAAGGTACCTGCTCCCGGAGTTGTGCTTGTACTTCAGAGGATGGGAGCAGCCGAAGAGGAATATTAAAAGAAGGATGCGCATGGACTGCGTATCGGAGGAAGGCCTTTAAATAATGAGAACTTAAACGAGCAGAAGGGAACCCTAAGTGTCTGAAATCTCTAGACCGACTTGGCTGTCGCCCCGTAGACCCACTTGTGTTGCTGACCGATGACCCGGAAAGGAAGGCCGAAGTTTTCATTGAGCCGCACCACCTGCTGGAAGCGCTCCATGGGAAACTCCTCCCCCGGTTCGAAGCACGGTGTGAGGACCCAGGGGACCAGAGGCGCGTCCTTCGATCGGGTGAAGTGGAAGGCATCGAAGGTGGCCTCGAAGTCTTTCTTATCCGCCACCACGGCCTTCACCTGGGCCTTCGGGCCGTAGGCCTTGAGGAACTCCACCAGCGTCTCCTTCGAGGTCTTCACGGTGGTCGAAGGAGTCTTGTAATCGTAGGAGACGAAGTCCACCAGGTCGAAGACTTCCCTCACGATCCTCGTGCCGGCGGCTTCGATGTTCACGTAGTAGCCGCGGGCCTTGAGCTCCTTGACCAGGGCGATGAGCGACGGCACGTGGGACGGGTGGAGCGGGTCGCCGCCGGTGATGGAAACTCGCTTGATGCTGTCCTGGGAAAGGGTCTCGACCTTTTCCAGGACCTCGTCCAGGGACATGGTGTAGGAGACGTCGAAGTCCCAACTTTCTTTGGTGTCGCAGTTCACACAGCCGATGTTACACCCTTGGAAGCGCACGAAGATCTGGGGGGTCCCGATGTGGATCCCCTCGCCTTCTGTAGACCGGAAAATGGTATTAACTAGCAGTGTCGTCATGGTCGGCAAGTCTACCATAGTGCAGAAGATGTGGAAACTACAGGATGGTGGCCCCCCGATCTTCAGTAAATTTTACAACTTATGCAAGGGAAACTATAGTTTTCTACTCTGTTACACCTCCTAAAGTTGAGTGCGATGAAGCTAGAAGAGACCTACCGGGAAGTCCTCAAAGAGATCGCCCAGGGCCACCGGGCCTATAAGAAGTTCTCGGCCGCCGAGCTCCAGGAGCTCGAGGCACTCCTTCGATCTTCTTCTCAGAGGAGGGACTTCAAAGAGCTGGAGCAGGCCCTGTGCCTGGTGGACCACTCCACGAGCCTCCACGAGAACTTCGAGCCCCTGATTCTGGACGTCCTAACTCAGGAATGCCCGGATGAGATCCTGATCTTCGCTCTAAACTGCTCCCGTCGGCACATCCTGCAGGCGAGGTTCCAGAAGGGAAAGCGGCTCGAGTTTAACTTCCTGGAGGCCCTGCGGAAGCTCCTCCATTCGAAGAGCCCGGAGGTCGTCGAGTGGACCCTCCGGACCATCGAGGAGTGCGGCAATCAAGGGGTATATTTTCTCAAGGAATTTGATAAGATTAAGCCGAGCCCCCTGAAGTGGTTTAACAGTCATCAGAGGGCCGTGAGCGAGCTCATCACTCTCCTTCAACGAAGATGGAGCCCCTTTGAAAAACCCAAGCCAGGACCCGAATAAGATCCTAGAAGTCATCAAGGCCATTGAAAACATGGCGGGCCTTCCGAACTTCGACCTCGAAGCGCGCCAGGACTTCAAGGTGAACATCAGAGTCGACGAAGCCGTGGGTCCGGCGAAGTTCAAGCCCGACCCCCTCGTCCCCGGTGGATATGTTGCTAATTCCTTAACAGTCAGAGCGATGCGTCCTGACATCTTCATGCTGGGGAACTCGCTGGACGATCTGTCGGCTCCGTACTCGTGCGACTGCGGGCAGGAGGTCGACGTGCAGTTCTGGAAGTTCTGTCCGTACTGTGCGAGGCCATTCAAGCTCTCCCGTTTTGACTCTCGCTGAAAAAAAGTCCACAATGAATCCATGCTGATTGTGCAGAAGTTTCACTCCATTCATGAGATCGACCCGGAGTTCGTAGGCAACATCGAAGTCCTTCTCCAGGAGGACGTGGCGAGCTTCTCCTCGCTGGTGGAGAGCCACGACTCGGCCCCCGCGGGCGACGTGTTCACCTATTTCTTATTCTTCGGCCCGACCCAGAACACGCCCATCGGCTTCGCCCAGCTGTGCCTGCGGCCCGTGCCCTACAAGAAGATCCTTCCGCTGCACAAGCGGATGGCCTTCTGGAACAAGGACCCGGAGCACTGGAAGCAGGTCACCTGGCAGGTCGGCGACGGCAGCTCCGGGATCTGCGTCTTCGACCCGCGCTTCGCCCGCACCGGCAAGGAGCAGGTGCAGAAGCTCATCAAGGAGTACGAATCCCGGAAGGACATCGTGGCCCAGCAGCTCTCCTGCCTGAAGGGCCTCCAGGACTACCAGATCTCCTGGGAGACCCCGCCCCTGAGCGTGAAGGAATCCTACATCCTCGAGCCCCTGGTGAAGGCCTGCAAGTCCTACCAGGACTACCTCTCCGGGCTCAAGGCCCCCACGCAGAAGGAGATCCGCGCCGGGTGGAAGGAGCTCAAGAAGGCCCACATCAACCTCGGCGACTACCCGACCGTGGACGAGGCCCCCAGGGACCTGCCGGTGAAGCCCGAGCAGCTCGCGAGCTGGAAGAAGCTCGGGGCGCAGATCCTGACCTTCGAGAAGGATGACCGGATCCTGGGCTGCCTGGTGGTGCTCAAGGGCAAGAGCGGGAACGTCTTCTTCGAGCCCTTCCTCTTCGAGACGGAGTCCGAGGCGCTCATCATGGACGAGCTCTACACCCAGTACGCGCTCCTGAAGTTCTTCGAGATGCCCGAGTCCCGGAAGTGCCACCTCCTGAAGTTCGGCACGAAGGTGATCTTCGACGACAAGGAGGAGCTGAAGTTCTTCCTCGAGCAGGGCTTCCAGTCCAAGACCGTCACCCGCTCCTTCTACTCGCGGATCCCCGAGCTCCAGCAGTCCCTATGACCGAGAACCAGTGGATCCTCTCCGTGGTGGCGGCGTTCTACGACCGGGTCCGGGACGACGTCCTCATCGGCTACCACTTCCGGAACATCGAAGACTTCGACGCCCACATCCCGCGGATCGCGAGCTTCTGGGAGCTCCAGCTCCTGGGGAAGGCCAGCCGGGAGATCTCCGAGCCCTTCGACGTCATCCGCGTCCACGTTCCCCTGGGGATCAAGCGCGGGGAACTGGGGCGGTGGCTCCTCCTGTTTCGGAAGACGCTCGCGGCCAGCCCCCCGGAGCCGCGGTTCGAGGAGCTGCGGCGGAGCTGGGAGACCAAGCTCCAGATCTTCGAAGGGATCTTCTCAAGGTTTTTTGGCTTCTAGCTTCTCCACCACGAACCGCTCGAGGCTCGGCTCTCCGCTCACGTCGTCCAGGAACCAGTTGCGGAGGTAGAACCCGCGGTACTTCTTGGCCGCGTGGATGGCCTCGGTGGTGCTCATGAACTCCACCGCGATGAGCTCGAGCTGCCGGACCTTCACCGTGTGCGCGGAGACGCACCCGCTGGTGTAGCTCATGCAGGACGCCCCCTCCTCCATGTTCCGCGGGAGGATCACCGTGGCGGTCGGGTCCGCCGCCTGCGTCCGGGCGAGGAGCTCTTCCTTGGTATACCTGAGTTCTTTCGTGCAAGCCGCACTTAGTATCGACAAGCAGAGGAGCAGCGGGGAAACTTTAGTCCTGGTCATGGGTAGAGTGTAATCTAATTTCCTCTTAGGACAAGCATGTTTCAACTCCCGGCGGAACTTCCGATTAAGTTTTCTCCCTCGACGGGGAGGTTCCACGAGGTCACGTCGCCGAACGACCAGTCGCTCCTGACGAGGGTCCAGTACGCGACCGCGGAGGACATCGCCCGCCTCCTCGGGACCCTCCCCGCGGCGAAGAAGACCGTGGCCGCACTGTCGAAGCGGGATCGCGCGCGGATCCTCAGCTCCGTCTCCCGGAAGGTCGCCGAGGCCCGGGAGTCCTTCGCCTGGCTCATCAGCTCCGAAGGAGGGAAACCCCTCCGGGACGCGCGCGTCGAGGTGGACCGGGCCGTGGCCACCCTCGAGCTCTGCGCGGAGGAAGTCCTGCGGAACCACGGAGAGACCATCCCCCTGGACCGGGCGGCCGCGGGGAAGAACCACACCGCCTTCACCACCCGGGATCCCATCGGCGCCGTGGTGGCCATCTCCGCGTTCAACCATCCCCTGAACCTTCTCTGCCACCAGGTCGGCTGCGCCCTGGCCGCCGGCTGCCCGGTGGTCCTGAAGCCCGCGCCCGCGACACCCCTGTGCGCCTTCAAGCTCGAGGAGCTCTTCGCCGCCGCGGGCCTGCCTCCCGGCGCGCTCACCGTCGTGCACGCGGAGGTCCCGGAGATCGAAACCCTCATCTCCTCGGACCGCGTCGACTACGTGAGCTTCATCGGTTCCCCGCAGGTCGGGTGGTCTCTGCGGCGGAAGATCGCCCCCGGCACCCGCATCTCCCTCGAGCACGGCGGCCAGGCCCCGGCCATCGTGCGGGCCGACGCGGACATCGGAGCCGCGGTGACGGCGCTCACGAAGGGTTCGTTCTACCACTCGGGCCAGGTCTGCATCTCCACCCAGCGCATCTTCGTCGAAGAGACCGTCTACCGGACCTTCCTCGAGCAGTTCCGCGCTTCCGCCGAGGCCCTGGTGGTGGGCCCCGCCACCGACGAAGCAACGGACCTGGGCCCCCTCATCAGGCCCCGGGAAGTCCAGCGGATCCAGGCCTGGATCGAGGAAGCGACCAGGGCCGGCGCGACCCTCGAGTGCGGGAACCGGGCCTCAGGGAAAATTAAACAATTTTTAGCTCCGACGATATTGACGAACGTGCCGAGAGACGTGACCCTAATGAGAGAAGAAGTCTTTGGCCCCGTGGTGTGCGTGAACCCGTATGCGGATGAAGCCGAGCTCCTGGAGTACCTGAACTCCAACGACTACAAGTTCGAAGCCGCGGTGTTCACCGCGGACCTCACCCGGGCGCTGGAGATCGCCGGAGCGCTCTCGACCATGACGGTGGTGATTAATAACCACACCGCCTTCCGGGTGGACCACATGCCCTTCGGGGGCCACAAGCTCTCGGGCCTCGGGATGGGAGGGGTCCGGTACGCGATCGAAGACATGACGAGGTTGAAGCAGATAATCATTAAAGCCTAAGAGGAAACCGATGAGCCTAGAGATCGCCTACGTTGAAGACACCGGAGCGCCGGAAGTGGACCTGGACTACCTCCAGGAAACCGAGAGACGGGTGGGCCACGAGTTCGACCCCGAGTACGTCGAGTTCATCCGCATCCAGAACGGTGGCGTGCCCATCAAGAAGTACTTCAAGGCCGGCAAGCACAAGAAGGCCATCGACAAGTTCCTCTGCATGGTCTCGGACTACGAGACCAGCGAGCACGGCGACGCCGACGTGGGCATCGTCTGGTCCCAGTACGTCGACGCTATCGGCGAACACCTCGTCCCCTTCGCCTCCGTGGTCGGCGGCGACTTCGTCTGCTTCGACTACGAAGACCGGCTGGACGTCCCGGCGGTGGTCTTCTGGAACAAGCGGGACTCCGTGCCCGGCAGGCCCGAGCTCGTCCCCCTGGCCTCGAACTTCAGAAAATTCCTCGGGACCCTGAGCAAGCTCTAAGCCGTGGCGTCTCTCAGGGCCGCTTCGAGCCCCGGGTACCGGTAGGAGAACCGGGCTTCCTGAAACTTCGCGGGCAGGACCCGCTGGCCCTCGAGCAGGACCGCGGACATCTCCCCGAAGACGAGCTTCATGGCGAAGGCCGGCGCCGGAGCGATGGTCGGCTTCCGCAGGACCTTCCCCAGGACCTTCGTGAACTCTTCATTGGTCACCGGGCCCGGAGCGGTTCCGTTGTACACACCCTGGATGCTCGGATCCTTCAGCGCCCGCACGAACATCGCGGCGAGGTCCTCGACGTGGACCCAGCTCATCACCTGCTTCCCGCTTCCCACCCGGCCCCCCGCTCCGAACTTGAAGATCGGGAGCATCTTCTTCAGAGCGCCGCCGTTCTTCCCGAGCACCACCCCCACGCGGATGATGGCGAGGCGAATCCCCAGGGCCATGGCGTGGCTCGCCTCCTTCTCCCAGTCCTTGCAGAGCCGGGCGAGGAAATCGTCCCCGGTCGCCGAAGCCTCCGTGAGCTCCTCGGTCTCCCGGTTCCCGTAGATCCCGACGGCGGAGGTGGAGACGAAAACCGAGGGCCTCTTCTCGAGCCTTCCCATGGTCTCCAGGAGGCTCGCGGTTCCCTTGATCCGCGAGTCGTAGATCCGCCGCTTCTGCTCTTCGCTCCAGCGCTTCTCCGCGATCCCCTCGCCCATGAGGTTGATGACTCCGTCCACTCCGGCGAAGGCCTCGGCGGGCGCGGGCCTGTTCGTATCGCTCCAGACGAAGAACTCGCAGCCGTTCCCGAGGGTCAGGATCCCCTTGGCTACGTTCCTCGTGAGCACCACCACCTCGTCTCCGGCCTCGAGGAGCTGCCTCACGATCTGCCGGCCCACAAACCCCGTCGCCCCTGTGATTAAAACTTTCATGCTGACCTCTTTTCTTTTGATCGTAACGCTGGCAGAGAAAATTGTATTTATACAAAGGCTCAACAGAGAAAGAATGGCGACCGTCTGAAGGCTTTTCGAGCTATAAAGAACTATGACAGAAGTAATCATCGTCGGCTGTGGCCTCTCGGGGATCGTCCTTTCGCGGCTGCTAAAGAAGAGGGGCGTCGAATCAATAATCCTTGAGAAATCAAAAGGGGTCGGCGGGAGGATCGCCACTCGCAGAATCGAGGACCTCGGCTTCGACCACGGAGCGCCGTACCTGAGAGCCGATCAAGCTCTCCTCGACCTCCTGGCGGAAGCCGGACTCGAGACGAAGAGCGCCGTCGATCCGAACGGGATCTACCTCCGCGGCGGCCTCAACCAGTTCACGAAGGCCCTCTCCGTGGATCTGACCATCCACAGGGAGAAGAAGGTCCTGAAGCTCTCCGGTCAAGAGGTCGGCTGGTCCGTAGAAACGGAGGACGGCGCGACGTACGCTGGAAAGAAAGTCATCCTCAGCGCCCCCCTTCCCCAGTCCCTGGAGCTCCTCCAGAGAAGCGGAGTTCCCTTCCACCCGAAGCTCTCCGCCGTGGCCTACCACAAGGCCATCCTCGCTCTTGTCATCGCCGAGGCTTCCCTCTTCGACAGATATCAGAACTCCTCCGTCGCCACGGTCCTTCCCATGGAAGGCCGGGGCCTCCATCCCAAGGGCTACGTGGTCACCGCGACGGAGGAGTTCTCGGAGAAGAACTTCGACCTCCCCGACCTCGAACTCCTGGAGAAAATTCTTCCTCCCGCGAGCGCGCACGCCGTCTCCCACGCCGAGGTCAAGAAGTGGCGCTACTCAAGGCCCGTGGCTTCGCTGGAGGATTCCTTCCACGAGTGCGACGGGTCCCTCTTCCTCTGTGGAGACGCCTTCCTCTCCCCGGACGCGACCGGCGCCCTGGGGTCGGCCCGCGCCCTCGCGGAAAGGCTGACCCGATCCCTCGGATCCTAAAGTGGAGCGATCTTTCCTGGTCCATGGCATACTAGGTCCATGAGCAAAAAAATTGGTTTGGTGATGACCGGCGGCGGGGCGCGAGCGGCCTACCAGGTCGGCGTGGTGCGGGCCCTCTACGAGATCCTCCAGCGG
>SXUH01000300.1 GCA_005791855.1 Bdellovibrionales bacterium | reverse complement strand
ATCGGGAAGGCCGCGGCCCTAGCCTTCGCCCGAGAAGGCGCCAACATCGTCCTGGCCTCGAGGAACGAAGCGGTCCTCCAGGAGGTCGCGAAGGAGTGCGAAGCCTTCGGGGGCCAGGCCCTCGCCCTCGAGACCGACGTTACCGACAAGACTTCGGTCCAGGAGCTCCTGAAGAACGCCCTCTCCTTCTTCGGGAAGGTCGACGTCTGGGTCAACAACGCCGGCGTCGGCGCCGTGGGAGAGTTCACCAAGACGCCGCTCGAGGTCCACGAGCAGGTCATCCGAACCAACCTCCTGGGTCCCCTCTACGGGTCGTACTTCGCCCTCGAATACTTCCTCGAGCAGCAGCGGGGGATCATCATCAACAGCAACTCCACCGGCGCCTACGTCGGAGCCCCCTTCTCCGTCGGCTACAGCGCCAGTAAGTTCGGCTTCCGGGGCCTCTCCGAAGCACTCCGCTACGAGCTCAAGACCCATCCCGACGTCCACGTCTGCGACATCTTCGCTCCCTTCGTGGATACGCCCGCCTTCGAGCACGCCGCGAACTTCATCGGCAAGGAACTCAAACCCGCTCCGCCCCTCCTAAGTCCCGTGGCCTACGCGAACGCCATGGTCGCCCTCGCGAAGAAACCGAAGCCGGTCCTCCGCCTCGGGGTCAACGACCGGGCCGCGAGGCTCGCCCACGCCCTGGTGCCGAACTTCATGGGGGAGATCATGAACCGCCTCGAACGGTCGTACTTCCGGCGAGCGAAGAACAAAGTGCTCACCAGCGGAAACCTCTTCAGACCTCCGGCGGAGGAGAACCACATCACGGGCGGCCATGCCTAGCGGGCCGCCTTCTCCTTCAGCTTCGCATCGAGCTCTTCGATCACCTTCGGATCGATCTTCGGAACGAGTCCCTGCGGATCGACCTGTAGCTTGAACGAAGGCTTGAAGAACTCCTGGAGCGCCTCGAGGTCTCCCTGGTAGATCTTCTTCACGACCTCGCTCTCCGCCGAGAGGCCAAAGTACGAGAGGATGGACTTCGAAAGCTGCGGGAGGTACGGGGCGAAGAACGTCCCGAGGACGAGGACGTAGACCGTCGAGACGGCGATCGTCTCCGCCGCCTTCTCCGGATCGGTCTTGAACTCCGTCCACGGCGCGCGCTCGGTGATGAAGAGGTTCACCTTCGAGCCCAGGGCCATCAGGTGCTCCTGGCCCTTCTTGATCTGGTACGAATCGAGGAGCTCGTGGTACTCGCGGATGAAGCCGCGGATCCCCGCCTCGTGGCCCGCGAAGAACTTGTCGAACTTCTCCGCGGCCATCCCCTCGGGCCAGTTCTTCGCCGAGAACTTCATCGCCCGGTTGATGAAGTTCCCGATGTTGTTGGCGAGCTCGGAGTTGATCTTCAGCTCGAAGCTCTTCCAGGTGAAGCTCGAGTCGGCCGTCTCCGGGATGAGGGACGTGAGGTAGAACCGGAGGGCGTCCGATCCGAACTGCGCGATCGCCTCCTCGGCGTCGACGTACCAGCCCTTGGACTTCGAGAACTGCTTCCCTTCGAGGTTCACGTACTGGTTGGCCGGGAGGTCCGAGACCGGATTCACGAACCCGGTCCCGAGGCACATCACCGGGAAGATGATGGAGTGGAAGATGATGTTGTCCTTTCCGATGAAGTTGACGATGGTCACGTCCTTCGCCCCCCACCAGTCCTTGACGTAGTCCTCCGCCGACCCGGTCTCCTTCAGGAACTGCTTGGTGTTGGAGACGTAGCCGATGGGGGCGTCGAACCAAACGTAGATCTTCTTCCCCTTGGCTTCCGGCAACGGAACGTCGATCCCCCAGTCGAGGTCCCGGGTGATCGCCCGGTCCACGAGGTTATCCTTGGTCAGGGACTCCACGAACGGGACCACGTTCTTCCGCCACAGCGGCTTCCTCGTTTCGAACCAGGCCTGGAACTTCTCGTGGAACTTCGAGAGCATGAGGTACCACTGGAACGAGTCGACGGCCTTCACGTTCCTCGAGCCGCAGAATTTGCAGACGGGCCTCCGGAGCTTCAGCGGGTCGATCCAGGTCCCGCAGTTCGGACACTCGTCCCCGCGCGCCTCCGGGTACTTGCAGACGTAGCACTCGCCTTCGACGAAGCGGTCCGGAAGGTAGTTGTGGCAGTCCTGGCACTGGAGCTGCTGCTCGGCCTTCTTCTCGATGAGGCCCTTCCCGAGGAGGTCCTTGAACCAGCTCAGCGTCTCTTCCTTGTGGTATTCCTTCGAAGTCTGCCCGAAGTAGTCAAACTTGATGTCGTACTTCTCGAACAATTCCCGGTGGGTCTTGCTCCACTCGTTGACGTACTCCTGGTAGCTCTTCTTCGCCTTCTGCGCGTTCTGCATGATCGCCACGCCGTGCTCGTCCGAGCCGCTGATGTGGATGGCCCTGATCCCCTTGAGCTTCTTGTGCCTGGTGAAGATGTCGGCCGGCAGGTAGACCCCCGCGATGTGCCCGAAATGGATGGGTCCATTTGCGTAAGGAAGAGCGGATGTGATTAGGTACTTCATAGAGCCTCAAATAAAGGTATTTAGAGAGATTTAGTTTACAAAGTAAGCTGTTTTTTGTCTTTTGATTTTGACACTTGGGCCCCCCTTTTTTATCCTCCAATCACATGATCTCACTCAATGGTTTAAACCCCGAACAACGCGAAGCTGCCGAGACAGTCGAAGGTCCGGTCCTTATCCTCGCGGGCGCCGGTTCGGGGAAGACTCGGACGGTAACGTACCGAATCGCTCACATGCTGGACAACCTCAAGATTCCCGGAAACTGCATCCTCGCCGTGAGCTTCACCAACAAGGCCGCGGCCGAGATGAAGGAGCGCGTGGCCCACCTAGTTGACTCGAAGAGGAGAAAGGGCCTCACGCTCTCGACCTTCCACTCCCTCGGCATCCGGATCCTCCGGGAGGACATCCACCACCTCGGCTACAACAACCTCTTCACCATCTACGACCAGGCCGACCAGATGAGCATCGTCCGCGAGGCACTCAAGAACTACCGCTCCGGCAAGTCCTTCGACAAGGCCACGGTCATGTCGAAGATCAGTCTCCTGAAGAACCAGGGCATCTCCGCCGAGGAATTCACGAAGAGCCCGCACTACGATCCGGAGAACAACTACGACGGCGCGGCCGAGTACGTCTACCACTACTACCAGGACAAGCTCCAGTTCTACAACGCCCTGGACTTCGACGACATCCTCTTCCTCGTGGTCCGGCTCTTCCGGAACTTCCCCGAGGTCGCGAAGAAGTACTCGGAGCGGTTCCGGTACATCATGATCGACGAGTACCAGGACACGAACAGCCTCCAGTTCAGCATGATCCAGGCCCTCACCTCCACCCACCAGAACATCTGCGTGGTGGGCGACGACGACCAGGCGATCTACGCCTTCCGGGGCGCGGACATCTCGAACATCCTGAACTTCGAGAAGCAGTACCCGAACACGAAGGTGATCAAGCTGGAGGAGAACTACCGGTCCACCTTCCCCATCCTCGACCTCGCCAACCAGGTGATCAAGGAGAACATCCACCGGAAGCAGAAGACCATGCGGACCTCCCTGAAGGAAGGGAACCTCCCGCAGCTCTGGGCGGCCGGGGATTCGGACCACGAAGCGGCCATCGTCGTGGAGGAGATCATCAAGCTCCAGTCCCACGGGACTCCGCTCTCGGACATCGCGATCCTCTACCGCTCCAACACCCAGGTGCCGCCGTTCGAGGACCAGCTCCGGATCTCCCAGGTCCCGTACAACATCATCGGGGGCCAGAAGTTCTACGAGAAGAAGGAGATCAAGGACCTCATCGCCTACCTCACCGTCATCCAGAACCCCCGGGACGAACTCGCCCTCCGCCGCATCCTGAACGTCCCGCACCGGGGCATCGGCTCCGTGACCCTCAACAGGTACCTGACCGTCGCGGCCGAGCGGAAGGGCCACCTCTTCCACATCCTCGCCGAGGTCGACGACAACGACGGCATCCGGGCCTTCGTCGAACTCATCAAGAAGTACCAGAGGATCTTCCACGAGCAGCCCCTCCTCCAGTCCATCACGGCCCTGGTGGAGGAGATCCACTACTACGACTTCATCGACAAGAGCTACGACTCCGCGAAGCTGGCCACCAGGAAGAAGGACGACGTGAAGAGCTTCATCCTCGCCGCCGACCGGTTCCAGGACCGGTACCACGAGGACGCCACCCTGAAGAACTTCGTCGAGCGGCTCCTCCTCGCCGACACCCACGACTCCCACAGCACCGGCGACGGCACGAAGAAGAACGAGGT
>SXUH01000299.1 GCA_005791855.1 Bdellovibrionales bacterium | reverse complement strand
CGAGTAGGTCAGGTTCAAGTTGCTCGCCGGATTGGCGCTGAGGACCTGTTCGAGCTCGAACTTTTCCTGCCTCGCTGGCCGGTAGAGGACTCCCGGCAGGTCAACAGTTCCCTTGATGACAACCTTCTCCCCCGTGCGGGCACTCTGGGAAACCCGCACTTTAAGGCCCGGCATGTCGGTGAGCGCTCCCGGGGCCGCCGGGGAGTTTAGCACGGCCTGGCCCGTCACCAGTTCGGCGTTCTTCGCTTCCGTGATCTTGATAAGAACGGGAGAACTCGAGGCGACCTTCGAGACGTTCTTCACCTTCGTCAGGACGGTGATCTCTTCACCGCCGCGGAAGTCCTGGGCTTCGAGCTTCGAAGCGGCGAGGGTCAGGAGCGGCTTCCGCGTGAGGAAAGTGGAAAGCTCGAGGCCCGCTTCGACCTTCGTCCGCTCCCTGGCGAGTGGGAGCTCGGTATCGTAGGCAAGCTTGTGGGCCCTGGCGTAGGTCTGTCGATAGACTTCGATCTTCCCGAGCTTGAGCCCTTCGGCCCTTCCGACGTCGAAGGCGACCTTCAGGTCCGCGGGGTACTTGGCTTCTCTCGCGGTGAGGGTCGAAGCTTCGAGGATGCTCTCGTAGCTCTGCGGGTAGCTCCCGCCGAAGGTTTCCCGAGCGCTTTCCTCGAAGAGAGCGCCGAAGGCTTCCTTGTAGGAAGCTTCGCAGGCGTCCTTGAAGACCTGGAGGCCCTTGTAGATGTTCTTGCAGTCGGCCTTCCCGAACGGGACGGATGCCGGAGCTTCGAAGGCGAGGGCCGGGTCCTTGAGTCTCGAGGCCTTGGTTTCCACGGTCTTCAAGTCCTGGGCGAGCTTGCTGATGGTGGCGTCGAGGACCGTCTTCACTTCCAGCGAGCGGGAAACTTCCGCCGCCGTCACCGGCTCGACACCGGCCACGGCAGGGGCGAGTTCGAGCGCTCTTCGGAATCCCAGCCCCTTCATGTTCTTCTGGGCCGCTGGCCTTAGGGGCTTCTTGAACTCGAGCTGGACGAACTCTTCGAAGAAGGCCGGCTTGAAGTGAGCCGTCGCAAAGAGGTAGGCATCCTCGGCACCTTTCTTCTTGGCATCCGCTTCTGCCCGCGCGATGTCCTCCGCGGAGGCCATGCCTTCCGCGTACCCGCCGTCGTACCCCTGGATCTCTCCGCGGACGGTGCCCCAGTACTTGGCCTGGGCGCTCCCCAATTCGAGTCCGCCGGACTCCCCGTTGGTCTTCGAGATTCGGTTTGAGATCTTAAGTCCCTCCTGGGATCCGAGCTCCTTGGCCGGTTCTGCCTGAGAACTCCCCAGGGCCTCGGCTTCGGACTTGAACCGGCGGTAGAGGTTGAGCCGTTGGGTCATCTGGGCCTCCACGCCGTCGCTCTCACGGCTGACCTGCGCGATCTTCGCTTCCAAGACTTCGATGCTTTGCTCGAGGGAAGCTACGTCCCTCTGCGCCTGGGCGATCTCGGTTTTCCCTTCGGCGATTTCGTTTCTCTGTGACCGGATCTGGCCTTCGAGCTTCGGGATGGCCGCCTGGCGCGAGTCCAGTTCGCTGGAGAGGGTTTGCGTTTGTGCTTCGACGGACCGGAGGCTACTCCCGAGGGAGCTGATCCGTTCCCTGACGGCGTTGATCCGTCTCACGAGATCGCTCACCACCGCCTGCTGGCGGGAGACGCGGGCCTCATCCGATCGGACCTCGCTCTGGATCGAAGCGGCGATGCTTCGTCGCGAGTCGACGTTCCTGCGGGCGACGTCCACGTCGGCCTGCAGGCGGCCGAGCTCGGACCGTTCCCGGGCGAGCTCGTTCTCGTACTGCCGCTCTCTCTGCTCGGACTGGGCGATGCGGGTTTTGAGGGCCGCGTGCTCGCTACTGAGCTGGGAGAGCTGGGACCGGGTCGTGCTCAGCTCGCTCTCGAGCCGGGCGACCTGGGTCTTGAGGGTCTTGACCTCCGCGGCGGCGGCGTCCCGTCTGGCGGAAGCGGCTTCGAGCCGGCCGCGGGCCGCCTGGATCTCTTCCTTCGAGGCGCCGGAGCTCTCGAGCTTCTCGAGTTCTCTCCGGGCGGCGAGGGCTTCGGAGACGAGGCTTGAGAGGGTCGAGTTGGCCGTGCTTAGCTGGGAATTGGTCGAACTCAGGGAGCTCTCGAGGCTCCGGACGAGGCCCTCGAGCTTCTGGGTGCGGGCCGGGAAGGAAGCGAGGTCCTGTGCCATCCGCCGCTGCTCTGCCTGCTCGCTCTGGATCTTCCTCTCGAGGGCCACCATCTCCTGCTTGGACCGGCCCACGGCATCCTGGGCCCGGCTCAGTTCACGCTCGAGGGCCGTGAGTTCCCGTTCCGCATCCCGGAGGCGCTGCTCGTTCCGGGCGAGGGCCGCCTCGAGCGGCTTGAGCTCGTTTAACTCCTGCTGGTAGCTGCTGCTGAGGCTCGAGTCCAGAGACTCCTGGGAGCGGATCTCGCTCCGGAGCCGACCCTCTTCACTCCGGCTGTCCGAGATCCGCTGAGAGAGGTCCGGGATCAGCCGCCGGTGGGTGGCGATGTCGACCTCCGCATCGGAGATCTTCCGCTCGAGGCCTGTGATGTGGGAACTCATGCTGGAGATGAACTTCTTGGTCTGGGCGAGCCGGGACTGGGATTCGGAGAGGTCCGAGGTAAGCGACGAGATCTGTCCCTGCAGGCTCCGGTAGCGGGTCTGGAAAGGGCCGTAGTTGATTTCATCTGGAAGACTCTGAGCGAAGGTCGGGACCGAGGTGAAAAGGCATGCCAGGACCAAGAGCGAGCTTGACTTCATTGTATTCTCCTATGCAATTGAAGGCGTCGGAAGTGAATATGATATTTGTTTAAAGAGCGGAAGGGGTGTGAGTAAAAGATAACATATTGGAAATTTTCGGTGTCAGATTGTCCCTCCGCCCGTACCATAGGAGGCATGGAGCAGTTCAAACTCGGATTCCGTTCGATCATCCCGATCATCTCCGGCATCGTCCCCTTCGGTGCGGTGATGGGATCGGCGTTTGCGGAAGCAAAGCTCGAGTTCTGGCAGGCGATGCTGATGAACGTCACCGTCTACGCCGGTGCGGCACAGCTCGCCACGACGGATCTCATGAAACTCAATGCCGCCATCCTGGTCGTCGTGACCACGGGGCTCATCATCAACCTTCGTTTTCTTTTATACAGTGCCGCAATGTCGCCATATCTTAAAACCGCCAGCCCATTTATTAAATTCATCTGCGCCTTCACTCTCACGGATCAGAGCTACGCCGCGATGACAGCGAACGTGGACAGTTTCAAAAGTAATGAGGAGGCGACCCAGTTCTACCTGGGAACGGCCGTGAGCATGGGCCTCGCCTGGCACGCCTCGGTGATCGCGGGGTTCGTCTTCGGGAACTTCGCTCCCGCGTCCCTCTCCCTCGACTTCGCCATCCCCCTGAGCTTCGTCGCCCTCTTGATCCCGACCCTCAAGACCAGCAAGCACAAGGCGATCGCCCTCCTGAGCTCCATCCTCTCCCTCCTCTTCTATAGTCTGCCGATGAAGACCGGCCTCATCGTCACGGCGCTGATCTCGATCGGAGCCGCCTGGGCCCTCATCCAACCGAAGCAGGGCGCGTGATCGACCAGGGCTATTTTCTCACCAACGTCTTCCTCCTGGTCGTCGGCACCATCCTCATCCGTGGCTGCTTCATCGCCGTTTCTCACAGAGTGAACATCTCTCCGAAGCTCCGGGAACTCTTCACCTACATCCCCGCGGCCATCTTTCCGGCCCTCGTCATGCCCGCGGCCTTCTTCCACCATGGGAGGGTCGAAGCCCTGGCGGGGAAAGAGAGATTCCTCATCCTGCTCTTCATGGCACTTATCTGCTATTTCAAAAGAAACACCCTCTTCATCATCGGCCTTGGCTTGGGCTTGCTCTACCTCGCAAACTTCCTTGGCCAAGCCTAGAAGATCTACAGGCTTAGCGTGATTTCTCTGGCCAATTTTTTTTAGACTTGTTACTCCATTCACAAACAAATCTGGAGTACCAATGAACACCACTATCCTAAAAGCGAGTCTCCTCCTCTGCGTCTGGGGCCAGGCCCAGGCCTTCACTGCTCCGACGCCACCGGTGGCGAAGATGATTCCCTTCGTTGATAACTTCCACGACGATCCGCGGGTGGATAACTACCGCTGGATGCACGACAACACCTCTCCGGAGGTTCGGTCGCACCTCGAAGCGGAGAACGCCTACGCCAACGCGATCCTCGCTAAGAACAGCGCCCTCACCGACCAGCTCTATGAAGAGCTGAAGGCCCTCCGCGACTCTTCCCGGAAGCAGATCGTGAAGGCCACGAAGAAGTTCATCTACTACAAGACCAAGTCGAACAAGGAATCACACTGGGTCTGGTTCCGGAAGGACAAGGAGACCGGCAGGGCCCAGCAGGTCCTCAACGAAAACGAGATCGCCAAGGGGCTCGAGTACTTCGACGCCTACGACGTCCAGCTCAGCCCGGAGGAAGGAAGGGCCCTCTTCACCGCGGACCTCAAGGGCCGCCGGCACATGTCTCCGATCATCGTCGACCTCAGGACCATGAAGTACGAAATCCTGAAGCCCGACCTTTACTGGAGCCTTCAAGGTGTGCTCTGGCTCAACGAGGACGAGATCGTCTTCAGCGGCACCACCGACGAGCTCGCCCCCTACCAGCTCTACAAGTATGACCTCGCCGAGAAGAAGACCACCCTCATCAAAGAATTCTCCGACCCCGGATCCCGGCGGATCTCCTCCTACACCTCCGACGGGAAGTTCGTCGTCGTGAAGCTCGACCGCAGCAAGTCCTCGGAGTACTACCTCCTGAACGCCACGGGTGACGCCCTCACCAGTCTCAGCCCGGACGGGAACTACATCGAAACCTTCGACCACAACCGGCACGGCTGGCTCAAGCTCACCAACCGCTTCGACCCCGCCTTCCAGATCCTGATAGAGGCCGATGCCTCGGCGGACAAGTGGGAGGTGCTCTTCACTCCGCCGCGAGGGATGATCAGCGACTTCAAGATCACCGACGCCGCCGTGGTCGCGAAGGTCATGGACGAAGCCACCGAGCGAATCTACGTCATCGACATCGAGAGCAAGAAAGTGACGGAGGTCCCGGGCCCCGAGAAGCTCATGTTCTACCAGACGGTGATGACCGACTTCTACGCCAACAAGGCGTACCTGCAGCAGGCGAGCTACACCCTGCCGTTCGAAACGGTTTCCTGCAACCTCTCGAGCTGCGCTCCGAAGCTCGAGGTCGCGAGCAGCATCCTCGGGTTCAACAAGGGCCTCTACCAGACCGAACTCATCTACGTGAAGGCCCGGGACGGAGAGACCGTTCCCGTGTCCCTCTTCTACCGGAAGGATAAGTTCACCGGCAAGGACCAGCCGGTCCAGATCTACGGCTACGGCTCCTACGGCTACTCGAGCACTCCGACGTTCAAGAAGGAGCTGATCCCCCTCCTGGATCGCGGCGTGATCGGCGTTGTGGCCCACATCCGCGGCGGGAAGGAGAAGGGCGAGCGCTGGTACGACCAGGGTCGGCTCTTCAACAAGATGAACACCTTCAACGACTTCATCGACGTGACCACCGACCTCATCAACCGCGGCATGACCTCTCCGTCGAAGATCGGGATCGAGGGCCTCTCCGCCGGTGGCCTCCTCATGGGGGCCGTGCTCAACCTGCGACCGGACCTCTTCAGCGTCGCCCTGGTGAAGGTTCCCTTCGTGGACGTCCTCAACACCATGACCCTCTACTACGACCCGCTGGCCAAGTACGAGAAAGAGGAATGGGGCGACGGCCTGATCCGCGAGCAGTACGACTACATCAAGAGCTACGACCCCTACACCAACATCACCAAGCAGAAGTATCCGGCGGTGATGGTCCGGACCGGATTCGAGGACGCCGCTGTCTACTACTTCCAGCCGATGAAGTGGGTGGCGAAGATGCGCGAGCTCAACTCCCCGGGGGAAGAGAATCCGTTGATCTTCCTCACCTCGTTCGGCGGCGGACACTACTTCCCGGGGATGGACGAGAGCGACCGGGCCGCGGCCACGGAATACGCCTTCGTCTTGTCCCAGATGGACCTCTAGTCTTACCAACCTAGGCCCTCGTCGGAGGGCCTAGGCTTCTGTTTCCAGCTACCTAGCCAGGAAATTCCTTTAGTAGTTATTTCCTCGGACTTCACTTAAAATTTTAACATGGGATTTAACTTCGGCGGGATCAGAGAGCTCTTCGACCTCAGCATCCAGGATGTGGCCGCGGCTCCGTCCACGTGCCAGCCTCCGGATGGGGCGTGCCAGGCCGGGGCGGCCTACGACTGCGTCGAGCTCCTCGATGTCTACGGCGGCGGGACCGGGATCTGGGAATGGCGCCTGGCGGATCCCGCGGCCACCTGCTAGCTACCGTTTCGTCTTCTTCCCGGAAGCTTTCTTCGACGTCTTCGAGGCCTTCGTCGACTTCTCCGCCCGCGGCCGGGAGATGGCGCTCTCGAGCTCGGCGAGCTTGGCCCGGAGGCTTGCGTTCTTGTCGAGCTCCGCCTGGAGCTGGTTCGTCCGGATCTCGAGCTCGGAGATCTTCCCGACCTGGCCCTCGACGTTGGTGAGCTTCATCTCGAGCTCGGCGTTCTTCTCGTTGAGCACCTGGAAGGCTGGGTTCTCTCCCGAGCTCATGCTCTCCTGCACTTCTCTGGCGATCTCATTCTTGAGCGAGGTCTTGAAGCTTCCGTTCATGTGGCCCTGGATCGCCGTCTCGATGGCGTTCGAGGTCTCGAGCCACAGGAAGGCGCCGAGGCCCCCGAGGACCAGGGTCGCGAGCAAGGTCGCGAGGAGACCTGCCTTCGCGAGCTTCTGCGCCTTCGCGGCCCGGTTCTCGCTGTGGAGGGCTTCGAACTTCGCCAACCGCGCGGCGCCGGTCGCATCGGCGACCAGGTTCCCGAGGGAGTCGAGCCGGTGCCTCTGGGCGTCGCCGGAGCTTTCTCCTCTCGCGGCCCTGGCGCCGTCCACCGCGGCGTCGAAGTCCTTCTTCAGGATCTGCAGCTTCTCGAGCAGGGCCGCGGAGTCCTTGCTCCCGTTGATCCGGGCCGCGTAGTAGGTCGTCGCGAGGGCTTCGAGGTCCTTGTAGTGAGCCCGGACCTTCTCGTCCTGGTAGAAGTCCTTCCAGTCGGACTCGAAGAGTTTATCGATCTCTTGTTCAAGACTAAGATTGGCAGTGGTCACGGGCACCTCGTAGATGTTTTAGTAAATTATCAACCGGAAATAATTTTTTGCGAGAAAATAGTGAATCGCTCGGACAAATTCAGACGGAGGAGAGAAAGCTGCCGCCTAGGAATTCCTCGCGTCCCGGGTACCATAGGCGGATGCTGCGATTCCTCCTCCCCCTCCTCCTGTCTCTGCACTCGCTGGCCTTCGCTGGCCACAAGGAAGAAGCCCTCGCGATCCTCGGGAGCTTCCGGGCGGAGCCGGACTTCCTCACGCGGCTGGAGCAGGTCTCCCGCACCTTCCTCGGAAGGCCCTACGGCCACACGGGTCCCCTCGGCGAGGGCCCGGACGGGAAGTACGACCAGGACCCCCTCTACCGCTTCGACGCCTTCGACTGCACCACCTTCGTCGAGACCGTGGTCAGCCTCGCCGCCTCCCGGACCCTCCCGGAGTTCGAGCGGACCATGGATCACATCCGCTACGAAGACGGCGTGGTGGACTACCTCCGGAGGAACCACTTCACCGACCTCCAGTGGGTCCCGGCGAACACGAAGTCGGGCCTCCTCCGGGAGATCAACCACCTCGTGGTGGAGCCCGCCCAGCTCCGGGAAGCCACGGCCATCATCGACCTCCCGGCCTGGCTCCGGAGGAAGACCATCGACGACGTCTCCATGGCCAACGTCGGGTTCGAGCGGCGGCTCCAGATCTTGCGCGAGCTCCGGAGCGAAGGGAGCGCCTTCTCGAAGTCGACGGCGAAGATCAGCTACATCCCGGTGGCGACCCTCCTCGAGAAGCCGGAGCTCCTCAACCGGATCCCCACGGGGACGGTGGTGAACTTCATCAGGCCCGACTGGGATCTAACGGCCTCGAAGGGGACGCGCCTCAACGTCTCCCACCAGGGCCTCCTCTTCCGAAAGGCCGGGGGCCTCGTGCTCCGGCACGCGGGGTCGACGGAGGGTGCGGTGGTGGAGCTCGCGTTCCTGGAGTACCTGAGTCGGTTCCGGGACCACGAGACGCTCAAGGGCGTGCACCTCATGCAGGTGAATCGGTGAGCCGGCGGACCCGCAGGAGGCCCGCCGGAGAGAACGGTTACTTCCGAGTGAAGGTACAGATCGAGTTCGAGCGCGGGTCCTGGTTCACGGAAGACCGGATCACCATGCCGGCCGGGCTGGAAGAGATGTCGTAGGCCCGGAGTCGCTTGAAGTTCAGGCTCGGACGCTCGGTGAGGACGTTGACGACGATCCGGTTCGGCGCGAGCCACTTGGTGGTTACCGTGTCGGTCACGATCCCGTGGGACTCGGAGGTTCCGACGGTTCGGAACTTCCCGTTCTCGAGGACGATGACCTCGCCGACGGCGTCTTCGCCGTAGGCCGTGATGTCGAGGGAGAGGAGCCCGTTGTGGTACTTGTGCCGGTTGAGGGTCACGTACGCGCGGGCGTCGGCGTTCGTGCGGTCCGTGAGTTCGCAGTTCTTAGAAGCGGCCAGGGAGAACTTCCCGGCGAACTGGCGGGCGTCCTGAGCGAAGACGCTGAAAGAGAAAAGTGCGACGATGGCGAAGATTACCTTAGACATAAAGCCTCCTGAAGTGTTTTTTTGACCTGGGCCTTCCTATCCGGTTTCGGCGCGGATCCACAGCTAAAGATCCTGAACTTATGTAATAATTACCCTGGGGCCTTCCAATCTCCCTCCCCGGTTTGAGTTGGTCATATAATCCCGCCAAGGAAGAGGATTCATATGATCACGGGCCTGCTGATGCTCTTAGCTTTCTGGGTCCCCGCGGTGGCGGGCTCCCCCGTCGAGCTCGGGAACGACCGCGAAGGGAAGAGCTTCTACCTCGCTGAAAAGAGGAACCAGAAGCAGCTCGACCGCGTCCTCCGGGAGGCAGCTCCGGAGACGATCACCGGGGCCTTCTCGAAGGCACTTTCGGAAGCGGATGAAGCAACCTTGTGCTCTTATAATCTAAACCGGAGCTTCAAGTCCAATCTAGAAAGCGCGGGCCTTCGGGTTAAAAAATTAGATGGGGCGCTCTTCTACCTCCGGTCCACCAACCAGATCGACGACGTGGTGGTGAAGCTCCTCCTGGACGCCCAGGAGGTCGAAGCGCGGGAGGTGAGCTTCGGCAAGGACCTCCCGAGCGTGGATGGCCTCGCGAAGCTCCCGGAGCTGCTCGAAGCCGTGAAGCGGATCGACGGGGCCAAGCCCGACGCCTGCCTGGACGAGATCTACCGGGGGATCCTCGGGGAGTTCGGCCGGATCAACGACAAGCTCAAGGCTACGGAGATCGAAGGCGTCTTCTACAAGGCCCTGTCGACGAACCTTATTTCCATCGACGACTACGTCCGCCTCGAGCAGGCGCGGGTCACGGAGCTCGAGAAGACTCCGCTGACCCTCAAGACGTACCTCAAGAAGCTCCGGGCACTCCGGAGGGACTTCCCGCTCCCCCGGGGCTCCGAACGCAGTGACTTCGTCACCGCCGAGGCCACCGCCGGTGACCTGAGCCGGAGGCAGCGGATCCTCCAGCACTACGACGGCTTCCAGCTCGCCTTCATGGCCGAGACGATCAAGAAGCTCCGCCGGCGGCTGGACTCGGACATGGCCACGTTGCAGTTCTTCACCGAGGGCCAGCTGGACGAGACCAAGGTCCTCGAGCCGCAGGAGCGGTTCCGCGCGGCGATCAAGCTCCTGCGGATGGACCTGCGGGCCCTGGGTCTGAACTCCTTCTTCAAGAACCGGACCCCGACCTT
>SXUH01000298.1 GCA_005791855.1 Bdellovibrionales bacterium | reverse complement strand
GTTGCGCTTGATGAGGAGGTCGCCGAGGAGCCCCCCTTCGATCCGCTGGGCCTCGAGGGCCTCGTCGAGCTGCGCCCGGGTGAGGCCCGTGTGCTTCAGGAGGAGCTCGCCGATCTTCTCCTTGGAGTGCTCGACGTTGTGGAGGACTTCTTGGGTAACAGCCATAGGTTATTGCACCGATTTTCTAATTTCCTGGTAGTCAGGAACGTCAATTTCTTCCACCGGCGTACTGGCCGGCGGCGGGGTGGTTTCCTTCGGAGACTGGATCTCGTTCGGGTCGGAGAGCTTCGCGCGATCGTTGTTCAGGTTCTTGTAGTGGTCGGCGTCTGTCAAGTCGTAGAGAGGGCCCTCGACCTGCTTGTCGAGCTTCGTGCTCAGGTTATCCGTGACCTTGAGGTTCGGATCGACCTCGTCCTCGGCGAACATCTCCTTCATCCCGGCCGCGCGCTTGTTCAGGACTTCCTTGGTGTTGACCGAAGCGGTCTTGTTGTACGGAGCGAGGATCTTCGGGGTCATGAAGTAGAGGATGTTGACCTTCTCGATGTCGCGCTTCTTGTTCTTGAAGAGCCACCCGAGCACCGGGATGTCACCCAGGAGAGGGATCTTCGTGTTGTTCACCACTTCCCGGTCCCGGAGCAGGCCCCCCATGGCGATGGTGTCGCGGTCCCGGACCATGACCTCGGTGATCGCCGTCCGGGTCGTCGTCGGCAACCCGCCGCCCTGGTTGCTCGCCTCGAGCTGGGCGCTGAAGTCGTCGATCTTCTGGTTGATCTTGAGCTTCACGAAGCGGGTGACCTTGTTGATCTGCGGAGTGATCTTCAGGGAGAGCTTGGCTTCCTGCTGGGTCGTGCTGAAGGCCTGGACCCCGCCGGTCCCCACGGTCGAGTTCCGGATCGGCACCGTGTCCCCGACCTCGAAGGTCGCTTCCGTGTTATCCAGCACGAGGATCTGCGGCGTCGCGAGGATGTTGGTGCTCGAGTGCGAGGCGACGGCCTTGATGAAGCCGCTGATGGCGTTGACCCGGGAGGTTCCCATCACCGCGCCGGTGGTCGGGTTCTTGATCTCGATGTTCTGCTTCGGGCCCACGCCGAAGCCGCCGAAGAGGCCGCCGAGGGACGTCGGCACGCCCGAGGTGATCATCCCGAGGATGTCCGGGGTCCCGGACTGGGTGAAGCCCACGCGCTCGGTGGCCCCGGAGCCGTAGGCGCCGATGTACTCCACGCCGAACTGCCGCAGCTTCGTCACCTTCGCCTCGAGGATCAGCCCTTCGACGTAGACCTGGTCCCGCGGGATGTCGAGGCGGCTGACCACGTCCTTGAGCGTGAGCCAGTCGGTCGGGGAGGCGGTGACCACGAGGGCGTTGTTGTTCTTGTCCGAGGTGATCTTCACCTCGGCGGAGAAGATCGGGTTCTCCGCCTGGCCCCCGCCGAGGGCGCTGAACCGGCTCACGCCCCCGGCGCCGCCGGCGTCCTTGGCGGTGTTCCCGGAGACGATGCTCGAGAGGGTCTTGGCGAGCTCCTCGGAGTCGCCGTAGTTGAGGTAGTAGACGTGGACGCGGTTGGAGCCGGAGGAGACGAGCTTCACGTCGAGCTTCTCGATGAGCTCGCGGAGCTGCTTCGCCCCTTCGGCGTTGGCCATGGCGATGATGGAGTTGGTCCGCGGTTCGGCGATGATCCGGGAGATCACGCTGGTGGACTCGGAGCCGCCGGAGCCGCCGGTGAACCGGGGAGTGGCCGAGCCGGGCCTGCCGCCCGGGCCTCCGCTCCCGCCCTTCAGGATGGTGTCGAGGAGCTTCGCGATTTCCTGGGCGGAGGAGTTCTTCACCTTCACGATCTGGAGGCCCTCTTCGTGGCCCGTGACGTCGAGGAACTTCACCATCTTCGCGAGGCGGTTGATGTTCGAGCCGGTGTCGGCGATGATGATCGTGTTGGTCTGCTTGATGTCGATGATCCGGCCGTAGCGGCTCATGAAGGGCCGGAAGTTCCGCGCGATCTCCGCCGCGGAGACGTGCTTGAGGGAGATCACCCGCATCACGTAGTTCTCCGTGTCCGGCGTGTAGTTCCCGGTGTAGATCTTCGTCGGCGTGTAGCGGATGTCCCGGGCGTTGATCACCTTGTAGAAGGCGCCGGTCTTGATCAGCGAGTACCCGGCCATGTTGAGGGCGGCGAGGTAGGCCTTCCACGCGTCCCCGACGGTGATCGGCGTCGGCGCGATGATCGAGACCTTCCCCTTCACGTCCTTGTCCAGGATGAGGTTGATCCCGGTGAGCTTCTGCATGTGCTTGGTGATCTCCATGATGTCCGTGTCCGGGAAGTCGAAGCTCTCGACGATCTCGGGCCCGAAGGCGGTCTCCGGGTTGAGGTTCACGTACTTCGAGCTCTTCGGAGGAGCGGCGGCCGCGGGCCGGTCGCCGAAGGTCTCCTGGTTGGCGTCGTCGTCCGCGTCGCCTTCGAAGGCGGAGTCGGCGTTGGCGTCGGCGTTCGCGGTCGGGCCGGTCGGCGAGGCCCCGGGGTCGGTGGTCTGCGCTTCGACGTTCCCGGCGGCGTCCAGGGCCCTGGCCGCGTCCTCGGCGGTCATCGCGTCCGGGGGCGTGGCGGCGCCCGGGGCCGGAGCTCCCGGGGCGGCGGCGTTGGCTCTGGCGCCCCCTTCCGGATTGTACCGCGTCTGCGAGCGGTACTTGTTGAACTGCGCCTGGGCGTCGGTGTTCACCAGGAGGATCCCCGCGAGGATGAGGTTACTGATCACGCGGCCCGATTGACGTCCTGTCTTCATTTTGGGGTCATCCTTTATTTCTTAATGGAGTACTCTTGCACAGAGTCCGCCCCTTCTCGCTTCACGCCGAGCTGGAGGTTGTCCAAATTTTTAATTCTCGCGAACAGTCCCATGACTTCGTTCATGTCGTAGATCGGCTTCCCGTTGATCGAGGTGATGATGTCCTGGTCCTGGAGCCCGAGGTAGGGGAAGATCCCCTGCGGGTCCATCTCCGTGAGCTTGAAGGACATGGACCCGTCCGGGTTCTGGATCTTGATGGCCCGGGCCTGGGTCAGGATCGCGCCGATGTCCTTCATCTTCTCGTCGAGGAGGGCCTTGGAGATCTTGAACTTGTTCCCGACGTTGTCGATCCCGCTCATCTTCTTGTTGGCCTTGAACTCCCGGCTCGCCGCCGGCGTCATGACGGAGATCGGGGACTTCATGTCCTTGGCCTTGTCCGATGCGATGGACTCGCAGACGCCGCTCTCGAGGTTCCGGATCAGGAGCTCGAGGCGGGTGATCTTGAAGACCTTCGCGAGGTTGGTGATCTGGTCCCCCTCCCGGACTTCCTGGAGCAGGCGGTCCCCGCGGACCTGGACGGAGGCGATGGACTTCACGGTGTCCTGGAGGACGACGGTGTTCACGAGCTTGATCGGGAGGGAGGAGTTCTGGGTCGCCTTCTCGCAGTTGGTGTCGGCGACCTTCTTCTTGGCCGTGCCCCCGGCGGCGTTGGTGCGGAAGACGTTCATGCTCTTCACCTGGGCGAGGGTGCCGGCGTTGAAGTCCTTGTCCAGCGAGATGGAGACCGCGTAGGTCTTCGGCGAATCCAGCACGGGCGTTCCCCGGAGGACGAGGGCGGTGATCTTCCCGAGCGTGTAGGTGATCCCGCAGACGATCACCACCAGGGCCACCTGGTGGATGGTCGAGCGGAACTCCCGGCTCATGAACTTGTCGATGTTCTTCGAGAGGTTCGGCGAGAGGAGGGAGCCGGACGGGCCCAGCGGGGACGGGCCCTTGAACTTCACCCGCTCGGGGAGGTTCAGGTCCTTGAGGTTGATCTGGGTGAGGCGCGTGCGGGCGTTCGAAAAGGTCTGGGTCACCCGCTCCTTCCAGGTCGGGACGACGAACGGCTCGTTGTCTCCCGGGAGCTTCACGCCCACGTTGAGCGACTTCTCGCCCACGTCCCGGGACGGCTCCTTCGAAGACCGCTTCGAGAGCTTGTTCCTTAAGAACTCTTTGAATTTATTTATCATCGATTAATTGTCATCAAATTTGATGTTCTGTGCAAGCGGAAGAAATTTTTTACTTTCGAGCACATTGGTCGGATAAGTTTTTCGGTGTACATCGATCCACCGAAACTTCATAATAAAGCAACTACCATCCCCAATTCTTGTGAGGCCTCATGTCAGCAAACGCGTCCAATAAAGAAATCGTCTCCATCGTCAAGAGCATGTTCTACGGGGAGATCCAGGAAGAGGAAGTCTTCCCGTTCCCGAGCCTGGGCCCGTCCCAGATCGAGACCGCCAAGGCGATGGTCGACGCCGTCGACAAGTTCGCCCAGGACAACATCGACTCCGTGAAGCTGGACCGGGAGGCGAAGATCCCCGAGGAGGTCCTCCAGGGACTCGCGGCCCTGGGCCTCACGGGCCTCGGGGTCGGGGAGGAGTACGGAGGCCTGGGGCTGGACACCACTCTCTACGCCCGGGTCTTCTCCCAGATCGCCGGCATCGACGGCGCCATCGCCACCACCCTCGGCGCCCACCAGTCCATCGGCTTCAAGGCCCTGGTGAACGAGGGCAACGAGGAGCAGAAGAAGCACTGGCTCCCGAAGCTCGCCGCGGGGGAAGTTTTTGCCGCCTTCTGCCTCACGGAGCCGGGCTCCGGTTCGGACGCCTACTCGATCAAGACGAAAGCGGTCAGGAATGCCGACGGCACCTACACGATCAACGGACAGAAGCTCTGGATCACCAACGGGGGCCTGGCCGGCTTCTACTCCGTCTTCGCCAAGACCGAGCACGAAGACGGCACCGGGAAGAAGGTCGAGAAGATCTCCTGCTTCATCGTCGAGAAGGAACGCGAGGGCGTCTCCTTCGGGGAGAAGGAAGACAAGATGGGGATCCGCGCCTCCGAGACCCGGGCGGTGTACTTCGACAACGTCAAGGTCCCGGCGAGCAACATGATCGGCGAGCCCGGCAAGGGCTTCAAGATCGCCATGAACGTCCTCAACACCGGCCGGCTCTCCCTGGGCTCCGGCTCCGTGGGCGGGATGAAGACCATCCTGAAGCTCGCCACCGCCCAGGCCAAGACCCGGAAGCAGTTCGGCGACTACATCGCCAACTTCGGCCTGATCCAGGAGAAGCTCACCACCATGGCCGCCAACATCTACGCCTGCGAGAGCATGGTCTACATGACCACCGGGAAGATCACTCAGGGGATGAGCGAGTTCTCTCATGAGTCCGCCATTTGTAAAGTTTACTG
>SXUH01000297.1 GCA_005791855.1 Bdellovibrionales bacterium | reverse complement strand
CGATGTGGGTGAAGTACATGTTCTCCTTGTACTTCTCGTAGTGCCCGGAGGTGTGCCACAGGTCCACGTCGAGGACCTGGGGGGTGATGACTTCCTGGTAGTCGTAGACTTTGTAAACCCGCTTCATGAAGTCCACCAGGCCACTGTAGACCATGGCCCCCTTCGGCATGAAGAACGGGGAGGCCGGAGCGACCGGATCGAAGATGAAGAGCTCGAGCTCCTTCCCGAGCTTCCGGTGGTCTCGCTTCTTGGCTTCCTCGAGCATGGTGGTGTACTCGCGCAGCTCTTCCTTCGAGCTGAAGCAGGCCGCGTAGATCCGCTGGAGCATCGGCCGGTTCTGGTCCCCGCGCCAGTAGGCGCCGGCGGTGTGGAGGAGCTTGAACCACGGCGGGAGGTGGGAGGTCTTCTCCACGTGGGGCCCGGTGCACAGGTCGAAGAACTGGTCTCCCTGGGTGTAGTAGCTAATGACCTCCCCCTCCGGGAAGTCGCGGATGAGCTCGCACTTCAGCGTCTGGCCCTTCTGGGAGAAGAGCCTCACGGCTTCTTCCCTCGAGACCTCGTGCCGCACCACCGGGAGATCTCTTTTGATGATCTCCTTCATCTTCGCCTCGATGGACTTCAGGTGCTCGTCGGTAAGCCGGGTCTGCATGTCGATGTCGTAGTAGAAACCGTTCTCGATGGTTGGGCCGATCCCCAACTGAACCGTCTCGTCCGGAAAAAGTTCGATGATCGCCTGGGCCATCAAGTGGGCCGTTGAGTGCCTGATAGTGTCTAAATCGTACTTTGACATGGATCTCCTTACAGAGGACTTACATTATATAGAGGGGGGCTTCAGAACCTTACCAATCCCATCCCGTTTAATCAATGAGTTAGAAGTCGCTTCAGGACGAATCTAGAAGCTGTAAGAATTTTCTTTAGATTAATCTTACTTTCTCCTTGTTCCTCGGAGCCAAAAGGTGCCTGATTGACCTAGTCTTACATTGCGCAAGTGCTGAATATCTATCGCCTCACAGCCTTTAACTGAGTATTTCTAACATGCATCTTGCCTTTTTATTCTGGATGGGGTTTAAGTACCCAATTGTGTAATTGTAAGATCAAGCACTCTTACTTGATGAGGAGGACTCAAATGGAAACCACCCAAACTCAGAGCGATGTATCCCCATCCATCGAAACGTTAATGAGCCGGGCAGTGGTTGATATGGCGAAGGACGACAAGTTCCTTTCCCATCTTCCAATTGATTCCAGTCGGGTAGAAGGCCAGGGCCACTACCGCCTCGCCAAGATCTTCTACGACAAGGCCGATTTCGAAAAAGCCGAAGAACACTTCCTCCGGTCTCTCGAGAAGACCGAGCTCCCGCAGGACGCCTTCGCCATCTTCAAGATCTACGGCTTCCTCATCCGGATCTACTCCGAGAGCCTCAACGAGAAGGACGCCCACAAGTACATCCAGCTCTCGAGCGATCTCCTCGACAAGACCGTCGCCAACCTCCCGTCCCTCGGCGGAGAGTACTTCTACAACGCCGCCGTGGTGAACACCTACAAGGGCGAGTTCTCCGAAGCCCAGAAGAACTTCAACCAGGCGTACCGGAAGGCCCAGACGGAAAACGAGCCGGAGCTCATGGCGAAGTCCCTCTACGCCATGGCGACCAACGCCTACCAGATGAAGAACTGCCAGGACACGATCCTCTACCTGAACCAGCTCAACGAGCTCCTGAACATCCTCAAGAAGGGCTACCTCAAGGGATCGATGCACCTCCTCTGGGGGAACGCCCTCCGGGAGCTCGGCGACTACCCGAACGCCCTTCCGCAGTACGACCTCGCCATGAAGCTCCTCCACTCCAAGCGTTGCTGGAACATGCACAACTACGTCCTCCTGAACAAGGGGATCGCGCTGAAGAAGATGGGCGAGTTCTCCAAGGCCCTCCTGCTCTTTGGCCTGGCCCAGAACTCCCTGGACGACGAGTACTTCAAGCGCCTCCAGCAGCTCATCATGATGGAAGTGGAGGACGTCAACGACTCGAGCGTGGACCTCTACCTCGACCGGCATAACCGAGTGATCCACGAGAAGGCCCTCGGGGTGATCGACTTCAAACACCGTTTCGTGCTTCTCGAAATCCTCTTTCTGTTGGCCCAAACTCCGGGAACTTACTATAATAAGGAAGACCTCGCGAAGATGATCTGGAAGGACGAGTACAACCCGCTCATCCACGACAAGCTGATCTACACGAGCATCAGCCGGCTTAGAAAGTTGATCGAACCAAAGGGGATCAAGCGGCAGTACATCCTCCGCGGGAAAGACGGTTACACCTTCAACCCGCGAGTGAACGCCCGCTTCCATAAAGAGAATGAAGTCGTTAAGCAGAAGAATATCGGAAACATCGAAATCAGTTCTCCTGTGTAGCCTTCTCCTCGGAGGGGTCGTCGCCTCGGCGCGCGCCAAGGTCGTCGTCTCCTCCGACCGCTTCCTCCTCAAGATCCTCGACCGGACCGTTTCCCTCCAGGACATCGGCTACCAGCTCCGGAACATCAAGGCCCTCGACTGCATCTACGACGACGCCCTCGTGATCCAGTTCTTCCGGAAGAAGTTCATCCAGGACCTGGACGCCTTCGTGCGGAAGTTCCCGAAGGGGAGCGAGGAAGAGGTGAGCGCCTTCATGCACGCCAACGAGGAGATGCTCAAGGCCATCCGGCACTTCTTCAAGATCCTCCGTTACTCGGAGGACCAGAAGAGCGAAGTCTCGGCGTCCCTGGCCCAGCTGATCAAAGAGAGCACGAAAGAGAATCGCTGCGAGACGGACATCCTGTATAAGGACACCCTGAAGACCAACTTCAAGAGCCTGATCGAAATGGAACTCTACCTTCGCGCGAGGTACGGCGGCCAGCTCAAGAGCACCGGGAAGTTCGAAACCATCAGGCCCTCGATTGAGCTCTTCGTCGAATCGCTGGACAAGCAGTTCACTCATGAATACTACTGGTAGGGGCTTCACCCAGCCCATCCCCGACGTGCTCCTCCAGCAGATCATCAAGCTCGATCAGATTTTTTTCCCCAAGCCCTGGGCCGCCGACGAATGGAAAAACGTAAACTATAATAATACTTTAGTCATCGGCTGGGAGAAGGAGAGTAACCCCGTTGGCTTTGCTCTTTTCGGAACCTCGCCTGGGGATGAGACCGCTCATCTTTATAAGATTCTCGTCCATCCTTCTCACCAAGGCACCGCGGTTACTCAGGAATTCTGGAGCTATATCCTCGCAAAATTACGACAAAGGAACTTTAAATCTATCTTTTTAGAGGTTGAAGATGATAACCTTAGGGCGATCCGATTCTATTCCAAAGTTGGATTTGCTACTCTCAGGCAGATTAAGAACTACTACTCAAATGGTGGCGGCGCTTACACGATGCAGTTAATGCTTTGAGTTGGAGCACTTTAAATTGCCCTTTCGATTGAACTTTGTTAGAAAATAGCCCTACTCGATGAGTTGTTTGGTGGGGAAAGAGGGTGGAGCATTCCATCCTTTTTTATTTTATGGATATAAATAATGAGCGAAGTGGCATCGAAAAAAAATTTTTTCTGATGTGCGAGCCGGTGGTGCAAGAGGCTGGATACAGACTCTACGACCTTGAATACGTCACCGGACAGAAACTTCTAAGGCTCTACATCCAGGACCCGCGAACCGGCTCGGCCTTGATCGAAGATTGCATCAAGGTGGATCACGCCCTCTCCCCGGCCTTCGAAAGCGAAAGCTGGATTCCGGAGGAAGTGGTCCTAGAAGTCTCTTCCCCCGGTGTCTTCCGACACCTTTCTACCCTGGAACATTTCAGGATGACGGTTGGTGAGATGGTTGCGGTCGTGATCATGGGCCAGCTATCGGAAGAGCAGGCGAAGGGTGCTCCGAAAGGGGTGAAGGGAGAGAAGAAGTTTCGTGGACGGCTTCAGGAAGTTGGCACCGAGGATTTCACCATCGAGATCTCCGGCTTCCTCCTCAGGCTGACGTATAAGCAAGTGAAGAAAGTGAATCTAGATCCCGATTTGAAATCGGTGAAAGAATAAGGAGTAAAGCTGTGAATTTTTCTGAATTAGGCAGAGTCATTGAGCAACTGGGTAAGGACCGCGGGATTAAAAAAGAATTCATCGTGGGCGCTATCGAGCAGGCATTCCTCGTGACCGCGCGTAAGAAGTTCGGGATTCAAGGTGAGTACGAAGCGAGATACAATGAGAACGACGGCGAAGTCGAAATCTACCAGTATAAGAACGTCGTCGAGAAGGTCCGCGACTCCATCGTCGAGATCGACTACAACGCCGCCAAGGTCCTCGACGAGGACTGCGAGGTCGGCGACCAGCTCGGTCTGAAGATCGAAAACCCCGGCTTCTCCCGGGTCGACATCCAGACCGCCAAGCAGATCATCTTCCAGAAAGTCCGGGACGCCGAAAGAGACATCCTCTTCTCCGAGTTCAAGCACCGGGAAGGGGACCTGGTCACCGGCATCGCCCGCCGCTTCGAGAAAGGGAACGTCGTGATCGACCTCGGGAAGTCGGACGCCATCCTTCCGAAGAAGGAGATCATCTTCGGAGAGTCCTTCAAGCCGGGTGACCGGATCCAGGCCTACCTCTCCGACGTGGTCATGACAAACAGAGGCCCGGAGATCCGCCTCACTCGAACGTCTCCGATGTTCCTGGTCAAGCTCTTCGAGATCGAGGTCCCGGAGATCCAGGACGGCACGATCGAGATCAAGGCCGCGGCTCGGGAGCCGGGCTACCGGGCGAAGATCGCCGTCACCACCAAAGACCGCGACATCGATCCGGTCGGGGCCTGCGTGGGGATGAAAGGTTCCCGCGTGCAGAACATCGTGAACGAGCTCCAGGGGGAGAAGATCGACATCGTGAGGTGGAACGAAGACACCGAGACCTTCGCCCGGGCGGCCCTTGCTCCGGCCGAGATCCAGTCGATCTCCCTGAACCACGAAGACCACACCCTCGACGTGATCGTCGAAGACGACCAGCTCTCCCTCGCCATCGGGAAGCGCGGGCAGAACGTCCGCCTGGCGGCGATGCTCACCAGCTGGAAGATCAACATCATCTCCAAGGCCAAGCTCCAGGAGAGAGTGAAGCTCGCCGTTGAGAACCTCATCCAGCTGTCCAACATCTCTGAAGCGACGGCTCAAGTGCTCGTGCAGAAGGGAATCATGTCCATCGTCGACCTCAGCGCCGCGGCCCCAGAGGACGTCGCCAGGTACCTCGGCAAGTCCGCCGCGGACGCGAAGGCCATGATCGACATCGCGGCGGCGGCGCTCGAAGACGAGTCCATCAAGACGGATCTGGACGAGAACGCGGAGATCATCTCCGCGTCTGCGGTGCCGAACCAGTCCGGGTTCCGGAAGACAGAAAGAAGTGAAACCAAGAAAGGTGATGATTTAACCAAGTTCTCCGAGGCGGAAAGAAGACTCCGCGAGGAGCTTGCGAATTTCAAGCTGAAATAATTAGGTAAATTGGAGAAGAAAGCATGGCAAAAAAAGTTTACGAACTTGCCACGGAGATCGGAGTTGGGGCCCTCGACCTTGTCGAAAAGCTCAAGTCTATGGGTTTCAACGTACGAAACCACATGGCAAGCCTTACTGACGAAGAAGTAGAGAAAGCAAAAGCTGCCTACGCTCCAGCTCAGAAGAGTGCTCCTCCGGTTAAGAAAGCGGTGGTCCGCAAGGTCATCAAGAAGGAAGCTCCCGAGGAAGCCTCGGCGAAAGAAGCCAAGG
>SXUH01000036.1 GCA_005791855.1 Bdellovibrionales bacterium | reverse complement strand
TCCACCGGGTGATCAACGGCTTCATGATCCAGGGCGGGGGCTTCACCGAGGGGATGAAGGAGAAGCCAACCAAGGCGCCCATCAAGAACGAATCGAACAACGGCCTTCGGAACGACGCCGGGACCATCGCCATGGCGCGGACCCAGGACCTCGACTCGGCCACCTCGCAGTTCTACATCAACGTCGCTAACAACGACTCCCTCAACGCCCGGGGGCCAGAGGCGAATGGCTACGCCGTCTTCGGGAGGGTGGTCAGCGGGATGAACGTCGTCGACCGGATCAAGGCGGTGAAGACCGGGTCGGTCCACGGTCACTCCGACGTTCCCATGGACACGGTCCTCATCCGCAGCGTGAAGCGGAAGGCCGCGAAGAAGTAGGCACTCCCGCGCTAGTGGTGGATGTGGGACTTCACTTCCTCGAACTCGTTGGCGATCTCGATGAGCTCTTCCCGTGAGAAGTCTTCCTTGGCTTCCTCAAAGAGCTCGCTCTCTTCCTCGGCGACGTGGAAGCGGATGTGCTCCTTCAGAGAGTGGAAGATCCGGTCCCACTCGGAGCTGTTCACGTCCTGGCCCTCGAGCTTCCGGATGATGTCCTTGACCTCCCGGTGCTCGTCGCTCGCGTCCTCGGCGATGTCCTCCGCGAGCTCCTGGTGCACGTCGTTCCGGAGCTTGGCGTAGAGGGTCCGCTCCTCTCCTTCCATGTGGGGGATGAGTTCGTCCTTCATCTGCTCGAAGAGGCGCAGCTTCTTCTGTCGATCCTCGCACGCTTCGATCTGGGCCATGATGGCTTCGACTCCCCGGTGTTCCTGCCTTAGCTTCTGCAATATGGTCTCTTCCATAAGATCCTCCGTGGTGGTCAAAAAGACGGTGCCTTTTCGTATACTTCTTCGACGCGTTTCGCTTCCTGCGCGTCGATGATGGGCTCGTTGATCGATCGAACCTCCTGTTCCTGCTTCTCCCGGAGCTCTTCCTCTTTCTCATCCTGGATGAGGTTCATGGCGGGGACTCGGTTCTGGAAGGAGGGGGTACTAGCGGCGTCCGGGAGCACGTCCGGGACACTCTGGGCCCACGCGAAGGTTCCCAAGAAATATGCCCAAAATATGAATAACCTGCGCATGATTTTCTCCGCTTAATTCATTGAATCATGGGGAGAGCAGTTTGAAACATAAGTTATCCTAAAGCATTCCAAACCGCTGGCCTCAAGGAATTCTCGGGGGGTAAACTTTACTAAAAATGTCATACGCAAAATGGAGGACTCGATGCTCAAGCGCTACATCGCAAAGAAAGTAATCAACAAGATCAAACGGGATCTTTCCAAGACCATCGTGCGGAAAGAGAAAGAGTACGGGGCCGTCTTGAAGAAGGCCGCCCGGGAAGTCTCAAAGGAAGCCGTGAGACGATTCAACGACGTGGACCTTCCGATCAAAGTTTCCCTTCGCTAGCTTCTTCAGAGTCAGGAGGCTCACCTCGGGGGTCGTGCCCAGCCGGAGCAGGGGCCCCCATGAGCCCGTCCCCGGGCTCACGTACAGCCACATCTTCCCCGTCTTCATGAGGCCCTGGGTCACCTCGTGGAAGAACCTCACTGCCACCGTCCAGGGAAAGAACTGGCCTCCGTGGGTGTGGCCCGAGAGCTGGAGGTCGTAGCCGAGCTCGGCGGCGACCTTGGAGAACCCGGGCCTGTGGGCCAGGAGGATCTTCATGTCGCTCTCCGTGGCCGCTTCCAGCACCGTCGCCGGATCGGGGATGAGGGTGGCGACGGGGTCCGGGATCCCGCCGACGAGGATCTGCTTGCCGTTGTGGTAGATGATCTTCCCGCGGTTGACGAGCACCACGGCCCCGAGGTTGTTCATCACCCCAAGCCACTCGTTGATGCCCCAGTAGTATTCGTGGTTCCCGGGAACGTAGAAGGTGCCGAGCTTGGGCCTGAGCCTCGCTAGCGGGCCGATGTCATCCCGGAAGGCCTTCACGGGCCCGTCGCCGATGTCTCCCGTCATGGCGATCATGTCCGGGGCCAGGCTGTTAATGAGGTCGACGGTCTTCTCCACGTACTTCCTCCCGATGGTCGGACCGACGTGCAGGTCGCTGATCTGGGCGATCTTGAAGCCGTCGAGTTCCTCGGGTAGGTCCGGGTAGGGGAGGGTGATCTTCTTAAGCCTGGGCCCTCTCAGAGCGTTCCAGAGCCCATAGCAAAGAGAGAGGGCGGAGAGGAGCCACACGGAGCCCTTCGGTGCGTACCAACCAGAGACGAGTCCGACGAGGTCTCTGAGCAGTGTGTAAATGGTCAAGTAAGAGAGCACCCCCATGCTGAAGTAGATCAGGTGGAGCTGCGCCTTGTGAACTTTCTTGAAGGGAAAGGTGAGGAGCAGGAGGAAGGTGAGGGCAAGGAGGCATAAGTCGTACCACGCGTGAACCAGGCGGAAGCTCAGGTAGAGAAACGCAGGAAACAAGATAGCAGTGAAGGAAAGAAGTGTTCTCAAGTTTTGACTCCTGCGACAGCAAGCTTTCGCGTCACTTAATTTACCGCAAATACTTTGAATTCACTATTTTTAAAAAAATAATCCAGCTAGAGTAAATCCATCTAGCCAAGGAGGGCAGCATGAAGTTCCTCATCACCTTTCTCCTGCTGTTGACCGCGTCCCTTTCAGCGTTCGGAGAACGATTCCAGACCCGGGTCCATTCCATCATCAGAAGCGACGAGCCCGCGCGGCCCCACATCGTGCGACTGGAGAACGGCCGGGTGGCCTTCGTGGAGAAGGGCGACGCCCGCACGGTCTTCGGCCTCCAGATGAGCCGGAAGCGAGGAGACCTCGTCGAGGTCGACCTGGACGGGAAGTTCCGCCTCCTCTCCGCCCTCACGCTGGAAGACCGAAGAGGCCCGGCGCCGAAGCGGAGCGAGGATTACGGGCCCCTGCTGTCCTACGAACCCACCGTCCTTCCGAGCCTCGCCGCCGCGACGGCGATCTTCCGGCTCATGCGCCGGGACCACCAGCGGGACTCCCAGTGCTACAACCGCGCGCACGTCTGGGCCTACGAGGAGTTCCGCCGCTCGGGCCTCAACTCCCAGAAGCTCTTCATGTTCTTCACCTCCCGCTACATCTGGAACTACAACTACAAGTGGTGGTTCCACGTCACTCCGATGGTCCTCACCACGGAGGACGGGGCGGTGGTCGAGCGGGCCCTGGACCGGACCTTCACCTCGAGGCCCCTCCTCCGGAAGGCCTGGTCGGACATCTTCATAAAAAGTAAGCGCGAGTGCCCGGTCGTCCGCAAGTACTCCGACTACGAGAACCACCAGCAGGAAGAGGACTGCTACCACATCCCGGTGACCATGTACTACTGGCAGCCCCGGGACATCGACGCCAACGAAAGGACCGGCGCGGAGAAGACGTCCTTCATCGACTGGGAGGTCGACTGGGCGTACGACGAAGCGTTCTAGCGGACCATGGCCAGCGTCCAGAAGGCTCATCCGGAGAACGTCCCCGGTCCCCTGTTCGTCGACACGACCTGCATCGACTGCGGGACCTGCTTCCACCTGGGCCCGGAGATCTTCCGGGAAGAGCACGACAGCTCCGTCGTGGGCCGGCAGCCACGGGACCTGGGTGAGTGGTCCGAGGCCAAGCGCGCGATCCTCTCGTGTCCGACCCACTCCATCGGGATCCGGGAGCCGGCCGCCGGGTTCACGGCGGCGCCGGCGGACCTCCCGCTCCTGATCGCCGGGGAGGTGTACTACTGCGGGTACACCTCCCGGGATTCCTACGGCGCGACCTCGTACCTCATCCGCCGACCCGCGGGGAACGTGCTCGTGGATTCTCCGCGGTTCACGGGCCCCCTGGTGCGGGAGCTCGAGGCCCTCGGTGGGGTGGCGTACATGTTCCTCTCCCACCAGGACGACGTGGCCGACCACCGGGACTTCGCCCGGCACTTCGGCTGCCAGCGGATCATCCACCGGGACGATCTGCGGTCGGGGACCGCGGACTGCGAGCTCGTCCTCTCCGGGGCCACACCCCTGGCGCTCGCGGACGACCTGAAGGTCATCCCGACCCCGGGGCACACCAAGGGGCACCTCTGCCTCCTGTACAAGGAGGAGTTCCTCTTCACCGGGGACCACATCTTCTACGACCCCGGCCGGGGCCGCCTCACCGCTTCGAGGGGCGTGTGCTGGTACTCCTGGCCCGAGCAGATCCGGTCCACGGAAATTCTTACAAAAGAAACCTTCCGCTGGATTATGCCTGGACACGGCGGCTGGGGTCAGTTTAAAAAGGGGGAATCCAGAGACGCCCTCGAGCTCCTGCTCGCCGACATGAAAGGAAGGCCATGAGAGAGTTTAGCATCAGCGGACACGACTTCATCCCCCTCTGCGACCTCCTGAAGGCCGCCAACCTCACCGCCAGCGGGGGAGAAGCCAAGCACCTCATCGCCGAAGGGAAGGTCCAGGTCGACGGGGCCGTGGAGACCCGCAAGCGCTGCAAGATCCGCGCGGGGCAGCTGGTGGAGTTCCAGGGCCAGAAGGTCAGAGTCACCGCGTAGACCATTACTTTTTTTCATGCCGGCGGGACCTTTCGCCGCTCCAGTGCTACCTGACCTCATCACCCTAACCAATGAGGTCTTATGAAAATCGCTCTCGCTCTCACGGCCCTCCTGTCCGTGCCTTCGTTCGCCGCTGACAGACTGGCCTTCACCTGCATCATCGCTCCCATCGTCTCCAATAACATCGCCGTGACCCTCGACGCCCAGGTCTTCGCGAGCGACGCCGTCGGCTTCAACAAGATGGTCGTCTTCATCAACTCCGGCCTGACCCGGAAGGTCCTCGCCACCTACGACGTCCAGTACCGCCAGTCCCGCATCGAAGAGATCGTCAACCGCAAGAACGGCGACGTGGTCCTCGGCTACCGCAACCGCGCGGCCCCGACGAGAGAAGGGCAGATCCTCATCGAGCTCAATGGCCAGAAAGCTTACCGCGACACCATCTGCTACTAGGTCTTTATTCCCGGGGGTAGGTTCCCTGCCCCCGGGCGACTTCAAATGTTTTGAAGGCCCGTCGTAAGTTATGTGAAGCGCAGAGGATGCGGATGTTGTCTGCGGATCTGCTTCCTCCCATGGCGAAGGGTTGGATATGGTCCCATTGGAGGTTAGTACGTTCTTTGCAGCGGGAGCCGTCCTTGTTCTTGTACTCGCACTGGTTTTTTGAACGGTAAATTGATAAGGCGGCCAGTCTCCAGAATGAGTTTGGTTTAAAATTGGTTTTGCAGAACTAACTCAAACTTCTCAAACAGGAGACCGACCAATGAGTATCGAGACAGAATACGACCACTATATCGCAGTTGACTGGAGTCATTCAAGCAT
>SXUH01000296.1 GCA_005791855.1 Bdellovibrionales bacterium | reverse complement strand
ATCGAACTTGCGATAGAGCGATAGACCTATGTGGGCCATGTTCTTCCGGGCGAACTCCTTACTCGTTCTGACGATGAGTTCTTCCACCTGATCGTACCCGGAGATCACCCGGTACTTCTGATAGTAGGTCTTGATGAGGAAGCCGGTGGTGTGGGTGTCCACGAGGATCACGGTGGAGTTCGGGGTCTTGATGAGCTTCGAGAACCCGCGCTCGTTCTGCAGGTAGTTCACGCCGATCTCCGACGGGGAGAGGGCCTTCGCCAGCCCCAGGTAGACGATGATGAGCATGGAGTAGAGGAAGAACTTGTACATGCTAGCCCTGGACGATCTTCTGGATGGTCTTCTGGGCGGCGGCCGGGAGGAGCTCGAAGTCGCAGTGGATCCGGTTCACGGCGTGGGACTCGCTGTACTTCTGGAAGAGGTCCGTGGCCTCCTGGATGTTCTTGATCGAGACGTGGGCCTTCGAGAGCGACGACTCCCGGATCACCTTCATCGGGAAGCTCTGCTGGGGCGAGTTCGCGCTGTAGTACTTCGAGAGGCGGCCGGAGGAGGAGCACTTGATGTAGTCGATGTTCTCCGAGCGCAGGTAGGCCTCGAGCTCGGCCATCTGCTTCACGTGGATGGTCCCGAAGGTCTCGAGGATCTTCTTCGGGATGGAGTTGGTCACGATCCGCTTGGCCCAGACGTTGCCCGACTTCCGGAGGACCTTGTAGAGGTACGGGTCGTCGTGCTCGAGGTAAGCCTCGATGTCCGCCGGGATCGCGTACTCGTCCGTCTCCGTGGCGAAGTAGCGGTAGAGCATCTGCTCGAGGCACACGGCCCGGTAGTGGAAGTAGACCATCATGAACATGTGGAAGCGGGAGAGGAGGAAGTCGTCGAAGGTCGAGATGGCCCGCTCGGAGATCCCGAGGTAGGCCTGGCCCTGGTCCGCGCAGACCTTCAGGTTGTCGATGATCCAGTCGAGGTCGAACTTCCCGTAGCTCACGCCGCAGAAGTAGCTGTCCCGGAGGAGGTAGTCCATCCGGTCGCAGTCCATCTCCGAGGAGACGAGCTGGTGGAGGAGGGGGAAGTAGTTCGTCCCCTTGACGGTGAAGTAGGCGTCGTCGTGGCAGACGCCGGTGACGAGCTCGGCGACGGCGTTGGGCTCGACCCCGAACTCCCTGCGCACGTCCCGGAAGGAGTCGGTGAAGGAGCTGTCGGTGATGGACTTGATGGTGTAGTCTTCGTGCGACGCCTGGTGGTCCCTGGCCGGCCGGAACTGCGCCGGGAGGTTCAGGGCCGAGACCATGGGCATCACGGTCTCCGTCGAGTGGCTCAGGGGCGCGTGGCCGATGTCGTGGAGGAGGCAGCCGAGGCGCAGGCTCTCCTTCAGGCGCAGGACCTCCGGAGAGCTCTGCTCCCGGAAGAGGTTGTTGAACACCAGGGTGGCGACGTTCATCACGCCGATGGAGTGGAGGTAGCGCGTGTGCGTCGCCCCCGGGAAGACGTACTCGGAGAACCCGAGCTGCTTGATGTTCCGCAGGCGCTGGAAGAACGGGTGTTCGAGGATCTTGATCTCCGAGTCGAAGATCGGAATCGAACCGTGGACGGGGTCTCTGATTTCCACTTAGGCTCCTACTGCAGTTCCTTGGCGTACTTGTGGAGCCAGTTGGCGATGTCCCGGGACTCGTGCATCGGCTTGCCGTCGATGTAGAGGCAGGGGACGGTCCCGCGGCCCGTGTCTTTGATGAGCTTCTCTTTGCTGTGGGGCTCGTCGTGGATGTCGTGGTATCTCACACTCTGCTCCAGCCCCGTCACCCGCAGGGCCGAGAGAACGACCTGGCAGTACGGACACTGGGGAAAGTAGTAAAGTTCTAGTTCTTTCATGGTTCACCTCTCAGACAAAAAAGGCTCCGTGGAGGAGCCAGTTTTGGTTCAGTCCTAGTCATCGTCGTCGTCGTCTTCCTCGTCCTCGTCGTCGCTGGACTTCCGCTTCGGACCCTTGACGTACTCGACGTCCTCGTCCATCTCCTCTTCGTCGTCGACGTCCTCCGGAGAGTCGAGGCCCTCTTCGTAGCCCCAGCCGTAGCCGTAGCTCCCTTCCTCGTCCTCTTCGCCTTCCTCGGCGCTCTTCGCCGGAGCCTCGCCCTCTTCCTCGTCGTCGGAGTCGAACTCCGCATCGAAGTCGTCGTTCAGCGAATCCGCAGAATAGTCATCGTTAAAAGCCGACGTAGCATGCGCCGGAGTCTTCGAAACCACCTCCGGAACGAGGGGCTTCTTTTCCTTCCCGCCCTTCGCCGCCGCCGGGGTCTTCGTGGTGCTCTTCTTCTCGGGGGCCGCCTTCGGAGCTACTTTCTTCGTCGACGCTTTCGGCGTCGCCTTCGCCTTGGCCGCGACCTTCGGCGCCGCCTTCGGAGCTGCTTTCTTCGTCGACGCCTTCGGGGCCGCCTTCTTCGCCGTCGCTTTCTTCGAAGCTGCCTTCGGCTTGGCCGCGGCCTTCGTCGCTTTCTTCGGCGCCGCCTTCTTGGTTACCTTTTTCGCGGCTTTCGGAGCCGCCTTCGGCTTCGCACCTTTTGCGGACGATTTTTTGGTAGTTTTATTGGTCTTTTTCTTGGCCACAAAAGATCCTTTGGAAATTGTAAAATAATAGACTCGTTCATTATATGTGGGTAGAAAGGCCATTTTCAAGCAAGGAAATATTAATACTTAATGGAGTCCAGGTCCTCTCCGAGAGCACCTTCGTCGATGGTGTTTTGGAAATTTCTTTGAGCGGCGTCCTGATCTGGCGTAATGGCCACGTCGCCTTCTGAATACATAACAAAGTTAGTCTCTGCTTCGTTGTAGCCTGGCCCACCGCGCAGGGAGTTAATTGTGACGAGCTTGGTTGAGTAAAAGTTCCGACTCATGTTCTCCCGTGTCGACGATCCGGAGATGGGGTTGTCGAAGATCCCTTCGGGAGTCACGCCGGTGAGCGGCCCGGGTTTGTACGCCGTGAACATTTTAAGTCCCTCGGCCGGGTTGTCCGTGTAGCTCTTGGGCCAGGAGAAGTCGAAGCGGTAGTGGCTCGGCTGGTAGCTCTGGTCTCGGGCGGTCGAAGCGAAGTAGGACTCGAGGTTCTCCGGCAGCGAGGTGGGACAGCCGACGTTACTCCCGACCGGAGAGCCGCCACCGGAGAGGACCCGGTCTCCGTAGTAGAAGTACAAAAACTGCCCGGCGAGGCTGTTGCAGGACGCGGGGTCCTGGTTGAGGTTACCGGGGTCGTCGAAGCTAATGTCGGAGATCGATTTCCCGGCCTTCACGTACCCAGGCTTTGACCCGGGAGCCGTGGGTGGCGGGACGGTCCGGCCCACAGTCATCGCGGCCTGGTTTAGTGCCATCTTGTACTTATCCATCCCGGTCTTCTGCGCCCGCATGAATTCGTAGATGGTCGAGGTGACCGCGGTGGGGCCTTCCCACAGCAGATCGACCTGGTCGGTGCTCCGGTAGAGGGGAGCGTAGATGTCGGCCCGGTACCGCATGATCCCGTTGGCCAGCGGCTCGGGTTGGCCGCCGATGAACCCGAAGGAGTCCATGATCGGCCTCACGGTGGTGTTGAAGTCGTGCGGACTCGGGATGAGGTAGTTCGCGGCTTCGTACCTGGTCGGCGCGCGGACCCGGGCCAGCTCTTCGTCCAGCGCTTCCGGAGTGACGGTGTCGCTCAACCCTCCGCCCTTGAACTTACTAAACTGGGTGGAGCTGAAGAGCCCGACGTTCTTGTCCGCGGACTTGGGCTGGGCCGTGAAGATCTTGTGGATCTGCTCGGCCTGGGGAGCGTAGCCCGAGGGAGAGAACCCGTCCTGGAAGTCGTAGACCAGGTTCGGGATCCCGAACTGGATCCCGCTCGCATCGGAGAGCAGACCTCCGAGGGGGCTGTCCGGCTGCTGGAGCCAGAAGTACCCGGCCTGGTTCGAGTTTATCGGGAGGGGGACTCCCGGCTGGTATTCTCCCAGCTGGAGCTGGCCGCCGCCTCTCTTCGGAGTCCCGACGAAGTCCAGGGAGGTGATGTAGGGGACCGATCTGTACTTGGTGTTATCCGTCCGGCCCTGGAAGAACTCCTTGCCGGGCCTCTGGGTGAAGAGCATCGGGCCGACCCGGCCCCCGAAGGGCTTCGCCGCCGCGTAGGCGGTGAGCTTGATCGCCGTCGAACTGAAGGGGTTGAACATCCCGACGAAGTCCGCTTCGCCCTTGACCGCGTAGTAGGTCACGACGTCCGGGTTCTTGTAGAACCCGAGCGGGTACCCGGGGACCGGGATCGCAACTCGAGAGACGTCACAGGCGCCGGAGGTCTGCGCGCCCGCTCGCGGGATCATCGCCGCGTAGAAGACGGCGTAGTTGACCATCATCAGCCGGAGGTCGACCCAGGGCTTCTTGTAGCTCTGGACCTTGCTCTTCGGCACCAGGAGGTAGCTCGCGGAGGTCTCCGTCCCGAGGTCGGGTTCCTTCGGCGGGAGCTCGGTGAGCTTGAAGCTCTCCTTCATCTCCTGGTCCTGGTCGTTCCCGAGGTTCCGGTAGGCCGAGTAGTACGCCTTCACGATGCGTTCGTTCCCGAGCTTGTTCTCCCCGATGACGTCGGCGATGGAGGTCGAGCAGGAGATGTTCTCCGTCCCGGTGGTGTTGCTGCAGACCCCGCTGGTGAGCGGGGGCCGGTTCATCGCGAACTCGAGGTTCCGGATCCGCATGGCCAGTTCGACGGCCTTGGGCCAGGCCCCCTGCCGGTCGGCGAGGATCGCCGGGCCCCGGCCGGTGAGGCTCGAGTCGATGTCGTTCGAGAGGACGTTGTACGCCCACGTCGTCGCCACCAGCATGTTGAACCTCGTCCGGTCCACGCAGTCGTTCACCTTCGTCGAGATGAGGGTGTCCATGAAGGCCCGCGACGCTTCCTCCGCCCCCGGGAGGTTCGAGGATCCGAACTCCGGCAACCCGGGGATCGAGTACCGCTTGCAGATGTTCGTCTTCGACCCGGCGATGTGGATGCAGACCGCGGGGATGTTGTACGGGTCGTTCGTCACGACGCCCGTGAGGACGTCCCGGTCGCTCTGGAGCCGGAAGCTCATCGGCCCGGACGCCGGGGTCTCCTTGACGTCTTCGATGTTCAGGTTCCCGATGACGTAGTACTTGTACATCCACTCCTTGTAGATGTTCCGCATCTCCCAGTTGAGGTAGGCGATCTTCGTGAGCTGCCGGGCCTGGACCGAGGCTCCGGAGAACGCCGCCGCGTCGGTGGCGTTCTGGAGGTTGATCTTCGCCTTCACGAAGAGGCCGATGTTGATCACGAACGCAATGATCGAGATCAACACGATCAGTGAAGCCGAAAAGAAAATGCTAATCTGCCCTCTCTGGTTTGAAACGAGAGCCGAGCTGCGGTTGGTAGACGATGTCATACTCGTCTTTCTATTTTGAGGGGACTTCGGCCAGGTGTAAAGCGAAGTGAGGAGGAAACTGACCCAGCAATTTTGAGCTAATGGGTCAGGTAGGGAGCCTAGCCTTGGGAGCCGGCGATCCGGCAATCGAGGACGACCTTTCCGCGGGTCCGATGGTTCGTGAAGCTCAGTCGACCCGGCTGCCGGCGAAGGATGCGGCCGTCGAGGAAGATCGAGTAGTCCGCCTTGAAGTCGTTCCCGAAGAACTTGCGGCGGAGGACGGTGGTGCGGTCTTCGAAGTAAACCTGCGCATCGGAGACGACCGCAGACTTCACGGGAAGGAAGTAGGTTCCGTTCAGGGCGAGGGTCAGCTCGTAGACGCCGGCGCCGCGGTTCTCCGGGATCACATGGAGGGTGTAGTCCCGGCGACCCTGGTCTACGCAGGACCAGACGTCGACTTTGGAGGTTTGCGCGGAGGCCGTCGAGAGGAAGACGGACGCGAGGACCAGCGGTGCGATGAAACGTTTCATGGGATCTCCTTTTTTCAAGGGCAGTACCACGAGCCCTCCCAAGCGACAGGGGGGGTGGAGGAATTTTACAGGGCTCCATAGGGTCAATGAGGGGGTCTCTTTTTGTCACCGGGGCCAGGGTCCAAGGGCGGAAGTAGGTGGATTCACGGCCGTCTTCTTTGGTACGGCTCTTGCGACGTGTTAAACATCCAAAGGGTGCCGATCTTTGGAAGTTGCACGTTGGGTGAATTCGGTAATCCTCTCCTAGCAAACCCCGCTGTTTTTACCCCCCTGAAACTTCACCAAAACCTGGGCGCCGAAGGGTGCCCAGCAGTCCTTTCCCAGGACCAAGCCCCCGGCATTTTTTGCAGAATAACTCGGGACTTCGATCTGTGGTCTAATACTGAGAGGAGATTCGATGAAGAAAAGCACCACCGACTGTTTCTGCGCCCTCTGCCGCTCGCCGAGGAAGCTCCGGTACTCCCGCAGGCTCACGTCTTCCCACCTCATCCAGATCTTCGTCCTCACCCTGGGCATCGCCGCCGCTCTCTACCCGTGGCTCTCCTGGAAAGGGGTGATGGGCCTTCCGGTGGTGTGGGGGATCTTCGAGAGCATCCACAAGTCCCTCTACCGGAAGGACCTGAAGTGCCCGTTCTGCGGGTTCGATCCGACCTGGTACAAGAAAGATGTGAAGCTCGCTCGACAGAGGGTGGAAGAGTTCTTGAAAGAGAATCCGAACAGCCCCGTCTTCAAGCGAACGAAGACCGAAGACTCCGCTCAAAAGTCCTCTCATTAATTTAGCGAATCGCATCAGTAAAACTTAAATTCAGACAGTTAAAGAAGCTCTCCGTGGCCCGTGTTTTTCATTCTTAGTAGACAGAAAATGTTAAGCAAAAATGCTTTTCCTTCTAAATACTAATTGAGGTATGAATGATGAATAGGGAAACCATTACTTTATTTATTCGCCTCCCATGCGATTAAGGAGCTTCTATGAGCGTAAACAAAGTTATTTTACTCGGTCGTCTAGGTCAGGATCCGGAACTCAAGTACACTCCAGGTGGGTCACCGGTTTGTAACTTCTCTCTTGCGACGACTGAATCTTGGACAGACAAGCAAGGTCAGAAGCAAGAGAAGACAGAATGGCACAGAGTCGTCGTCTGGGGGAAGCTCGCCGAGCTTTGTAACCAGTACCTCTCGAAGGGCCGTCAGGCGTTCCTCGAAGGTCGCCTCCAGACTCGGTCCTGGGACGATAAGGACGGGAACAAGAGATACACCACCGAAATCCTGGCCAACTCCGTTCAGTTCATTGGTGGAGCAACCGCCTCGAACAATAACCAGAACGTAGACAACTCTTACAACCAGAGCAACTCTTCGAACAATGATGCAGGATCTCAAGAGTATCAGATTTCCAGCGACTCATCCTTCGCTGCTGACGACATTCCGTTCTAACCGCCAGAGTAAATTGATTTTAGTCAGAGGGGCCCACGAAAGTGGGCTCTTGTGTTTTCCCCGCCAAGATTAAGAGGTGATAAATAATTGCCTCATCCATAAAACTTAGAAAGTGCTATAATGACCGAATGGATAGCAAGCCCCAGAGTTTCTTCTCCGTCCGCTACGACCTGATCCAGGTCGACAAGCCCCTCATCGTCGACCTCTACGTCAACTCCTCCGTGATCAAGAGTAAGGAGAAGTTCGTGCGGATCTTCCCCGCCGGAGAGACCCTGAGCCGCGAGGACCTGGAGGAGTTCCACCGGAAGTACCTGCAGCTCTACGTCCCGGAGGGCCAGCGGAAGCTCTACCTCCGGAGCCTCATGAAGTCCAACGTCGACGACGTGAAGAAGGCCAACGTCATCAAGGACACGGCCCTCGAGTACCTGCACCACCTCTTCGACAAGGACAAGGAGTTCTCCACCGAGCTCCTCTCGAAGAACATCGAAGGCTGCCGGGAAGTGGTGGAGTCCATGGTGGACGTCCTCGACCACCACAGCATCGAATCCCTCCGGGGCCTCATCGGGAACCTGAGCTTCCACGATTTCTACACCTACGACCACTCGATCAATGTCTCGATGTACTGCATCTCCATCTACCGGGCCGTGAACCCGAACGCCACCCGGAAGGAACTGGTGCACGCGGGCCTCGGGGGTCTGCTGCACGACCTCGGGAAGATCAAGATCCCGACCCACATCCTGAACAACTCCGGCGCGCTCTCCGACGAAGACTACGCCGTGATCAAGAAACACCCGGACTACGGCCTCGAGCTCCTCCTCGGCGGCCACTGCAAGGTGAGCGAGGACATCGACCTTCGCATCATCTCCCGCGTGGTGAACGAGCACCACGAGAACATCGACGGCACCGGCTACCCGCGGAAGCTCAAGGGGAAGGAGGAGATCCACCTCCTGGCCCGGGTCTGCACCATCGCGGACTTCTTCGACGCCATCACCACCAAGCGCTCCTACAACGAGGTCCTCTCCATCCAGGACGCCATGAACACCATGCGGAAGTTCCGCAACACCAAGCTCGACCCGGACATCTTCGACATCTTCGACCAGCACGTCCGCTACGTCCGCGCCGAGTTCGCCAAGGACCTCCGCCTCTCGGACAAGTTCGATCCGACCCTGCCGTACGCGAAGCTCCCCATCGAAGAGATCAAGAAGTTCGAGAAGGAAATGGACTTCGGGAAGATCAAGGTCGTCGATCCTAACAAGAAGAAAGACAAACATTAACTAGCTTGAAAATCGTTAATCTCGTCGTTGACCGCACCGGCGGCCCGGTCGTCATTCGGTCGTGCGACGTACAGTCGTACGTCCGCACCGGCGGCCCGGTCCTCCCTCATTTCTCGTCCCTAGAGCTAAACGATTTTGAAGCCGGTTAATTACTAAGGGATTCGCCCCGGATCTAGGACCCGGGGGCGAGGCTTATTCTACGGTTTTCGGGGGAGTCGTCGACGGGGAAGTGGTCGCAGGAACCGGGGCCACTGGAGAAGCGGTCGGCTGGGTCGCCGCAGGGGTGTCGGTGTTCGGCGCACCTGCTGGAGCGTCGCTCGGAGCGACGGTCTTCACGTCCTTGGTATCGAGGGCTTCGACGTCAGAGTTGAGCGGAGCGGCCACCGGTGCTTCGTTGTCGAAGAGAGACCGCTTGGCTTCGCGGGACTTCAGAGTCGTGAGGACGATGGAGTTCACCATGAAGCTGATGGCGAGGATGGAAGTGAGCTTGGTCATGAAGTTCCCCTTGGCGGAACTTGAGAACACGGCCTGCGAGGCGCCGGCGCTTCCCATCACTGCTCCCATCTCGGCACCTTTACCGAACTGGAGGAGAACTGTGACCACGAGAAGGATGCAGATAACGACGTGAAGTGCGATTAAGAAAGTTGTCATAAAAAAATGGTCTCCGATTAGACGATATTTTTAACAGAAATCCATGTGCTTGAAAATCAAAAAGGGCTATTTATCGCCACAGAGGGCTAAAAAATCCTTGGCCTTGAGGCTCGCACCCCCGACCAGGCCCCCGTCGATGTCTTTCTGGCTTAGCAATTCTTCGACGTTATCAGGCTTTACGCTGCCGCCGTAGAGGAT